>NZ_CP183886.1:3135000-3217500 GCF_048572955.1 Pristimantibacillus sp. PTI5 | reverse complement strand
TAATAAAACGTTTTAAGGCCTCGAATCCCCTTTGTTTCATACTTAGCCCGCGAAAAACTAATCGTCTATATAATGAAGAAAGAAATAAAAAACGAGCGATGCGCTTACGCGCATGCTCGTTATTTGTTCACTTAGTTAGTATTGTTTTGAAGCCGTATATTTTGCAGCATCTTTAATCAATTCGAATTTCTTATTGCCCTTCTTTAAACCCGCATCTACTGTTGTATCTATCGTAACCCACTTGCCGTCGAGGTAGACTTCATTCCATGCGTGGTAGACATCTACATATGTCGATTTTCCCATCATCAGCTTCGTGGGAATATCCAAGCCGCGAAGCATCCCCGCAAACAAAGCTGCATAACCGTAGCAAATATCTTTTTTTGATTTTAAGGTACGATCGATGTTCGGAAGGTAATCCACCGAAAGATTAGCCGCCAATTGATGATCGTAATTAATGTTCGTGATAATAAAATCGTAGACAGCTTTTACTTTCTCCATATCTGTCTTTTTATTTTTCGCAAGCTCTTTTGCTTTCACAATCGCGCTGCTTGTATTTGTCCAACTGATATTTTGAATAGAGTTCAAGTATAATACCTTGCTGTCCTTCAAACTAAGCGTAACCGTTTGTTTACTGACCAGCTTGTATTTACTACCTGATGTATTCTCTAAAACCGAAATCGTATATTGTCCGTTTCCGAGCTGCAGAGGGAATTGCTCTAATGTTTTCCCGGAGGTCAGGTTATAGGTATAGTTCGTTTGGCCCTTAGCAACCATAAGTTTTGTTTTCACTTTGGCATTAACGGGGTAATCGATCGCAATAACACCGTTACTAAGATGAGACGTATCCAGCCAGTCTGAAGCCGCTGCTTCACTTGCATTTGCTGCGGTGGCATTTATCGACGCGAAAAGTACAAATGCCGCGATTATGCAAATAAATTTACGCATGAAAAAAACTCCTTTCGGTAGCTGGCTGCCATCTTCAGGAAGGCCCTTTAGCTTTGCGTCCCTACCTTTCGATAGGTTTGCCATTATCGTTTGAAGCTTCATCAACACTAATATTAGTTCTAATATACCATATGAATCTATCAAATCAATACGAGTACTTAAAATTTTATCATATTTTGGTAGTTTTTCAGATTTGTTGCGGCAGCGCTCTCCTCTAAATACAAAAAGAACCGCCGGCAGCTGACTGCCGTGCGGTTCTGTTATTTCATTTTTATTCGGCGGAACGTTGATCTCTCATATGAGGGAACAAGAGTACGTCGCGAATGGATGGCGCATCCGTAAGCAGCATGATCAACCGGTCGATACCGATTCCAAGCCCGCCTGTTGGCGGCATGCCGTATTCAAGAGCGCGGATAAAGTCTTCATCCATCTCATGCGCTTCATCGTTGCCATGCTCGCGTTCAACCAGCTGCGATTCGAACCGCTCACGTTGATCGATCGGATCGTTAAGCTCCGTAAAGGCGTTGGCATGCTCGCGCGCCACAATAAATAGCTCGAAACGATCTGTAAACCGCGGATCCGTCTCGCTCTTTTTCGCAAGAGGAGAAATCGCGACGGGATGTCCGGTCACGAAAGTCGGCTGGATAAGCGTGTGCTCGCAGAATTGTTCGAAAAAGGCATTAAGAATATGACCAAAAGTCATATGCGGGTCAACCGCGACCTTATGCTCCTTCGCCAGACGCTGTGCTTCTTCGTCACTCATCTCGATCCCAAAATCAACGCCGGTCGTTTCTTTAACCAGCTCGACCATCGAAACACGGCGCCACTGCGGAGTTAAATCAATCTCTTGGCCTTGATAAGTGATTTTCGTTGTGCCGAGTACTTCTTGCGCGATATGTGCAATGACGTTTTCGGTTAGCGCCATAATATCCTTGTAGTCGGCATAAGCCTCATACAGTTCAATCATGGTGAACTCTGGATTGTGCCGTGTCGAAATTCCTTCATTCCGATACACGCGTCCAATTTCATATACCTTCTCCAAACCGCCTACAATTAGACGCTTCAGATGCAGCTCGATAGCAATACGCATGTAAAGCTGCATGTCGAGTGCGTTATGATGCGTTTCGAACGGTCTGGCTGCCGCACCGCCTGCAATGGAATGCAAAGTAGGCGTTTCTACCTCCAGATAACCGCGGGAATCCAAATAACGGCGCATGGATTGAATGATTTTGGAACGGGTAATGAAGGTTTGCTGTACATCCGGATTTACGATAAGGTCAACATAACGCTGGCGGTAACGAAGCTCAACATCCTTCAGCCCATGATATTTATCAGGCAAAGGAAGCAGCGATTTCGTCAACACTTCAATATCATGCGCTTTGACCGAGACTTCGCCCGTGTTCGTTTTGAAAACGACGCCCTGCACGCCAATGATATCGCCAATATCCAGCAAATCAAATGCGGCAAATTTATGCTCTTCGACGGTATCCTTGCGAACATAAATTTGAATCCTGCCGCTCAAATCCTGAATCGTAGCAAATCCGGCTTTGCCCATTCCGCGTTTTTGCATAATGCGTCCTGCAATACGTACGGTAACAGCTTGGCCTTCCAGCTCTTCTTTGCTGTGCCCTTCATGAGCCTGTACAATTTCTTTGGCGTTATGTGTGCGTTCGAACTTGCGTCCGAAAGGGTCCACGCCTAGTCCTCTAAGCTCGTCTAGTTTGTCTCTGCGAATTTGCAAGAGTTCGCTTAGCTCCTGCTCATTGTTTTCATGTTCCACTACTTTCATCTCCTTGATCGTTCGGCAAGCGTAAGCGGCTGTGGCCGGATTGTTGCGATAAAAACTCGTTTTCCGATAAAATATAAGCCCTGTATTCCTATGAAATATACGTTCTTATATTTTAAACGTTCAAAAAGCTTCCCACAAGGAAGCTTTTTGATCCGCGCTTTGCAAACCTTATTTTTTGATATCGAGAATTTTGTATTGAATGATGCCGACAGGTACGTTTACTTCGACAACCGTTCCTTTTTTCTTGCCCAAAATCGCTTTGCCAACCGGGCTCTCGTTTGAGATCTTGTTTTGCAAAGGATCGGCTTCAGCTGTACCGACAATAGAGTACTCCATCGTATCGCCATATTCCATATCTTCAACCGTAACAATAGAACCGATGCTAACGGTATCAATATCAATATCATCATTATTTATAATACGCGCGTTGCGCAGCATTTTCTCAAGGGTAAGCACGCGGCCTTCGATAAATGCTTGCTCATTCTTCGCATCCTCGTACTCCGAGTTCTCGCTTATATCACCATAGCCGATGGCTACTTTAATACGTTCAGCAACCTCACGACGCTTGACCGATTTCAAGTTCTCTAATTCATCTTCGAGCTTGCGCAGCCCTTCTTGAGTCAGAATGATTTGCTTATCGTTCATCTTTCCGATTCTCCTGTCATGTGACTAATTTTTCATACCTTGTATGAATTCACTGATACCTAATATATTACGCTTCTTAATCCTCATACCTACTGTTGTTTGAAGCGCTCTTGATGCGTTCGTTATTTATATTGCACGATTATATTGCAAAGGTACCCTGAATGTCAATCAAAGCCAAACGACCCATTGAAACCGTTTCATTTTTTGAAAATGTAACAGAAGCCGCTGGATAGCGGCTTTTGTCGAATGGTGTCATTAACGACCGATTCAGGATCATGCTTATAACCGGTCTATGTGTATTTTAGTAGGCGACCTCTTCCACAGCGCCTGATGTTCCGCCTGCAGTTGAAGCAGATTGGAATTCCGCATCCTCTTCAAGAGACCGTACGTAGTTTTCCAAGATTGCTACCATCGGGTCACGGCCGGTTTCTTCCATAATGACATCTTTTACGCGAGCGCCGCCGGGGAGACCCTTCAGGTACCATGCTAGGTGCTTGCGCATCTCGCGTACCGCAACCGCCTCGTTCTTCAATGCCACTAAACGATCGAGATGCAAAATAGCGACTTCCAATTTCTCACGCGGCGTCGGATCACTAAGCAGCTCGCCATTCGTCAAATATTGAATGGTCCGGTAAAGCATCCAAGGGTTTCCTAACGCGCCGCGTCCGATCATCACGCCGTCGCAGCCCGTGTGATCCAGTAGGCGCTTGGCATCCTCTGGCGAGAAAACGTCCCCATTGCCTATTACAGGAATGGATACCGCTTCTTTGACATCTTTTATGATGTCCCAATTGGCCTTGCCTGTATACAATTGCTCGCGTGTGCGTCCGTGCACGCTTACGGCTTTCCCGCCGGCGCGTTCAACGGCACGGGCATTCTCAACCGCGTAAATATGCTGGTCGTCCCAGCCAATGCGCATTTTTACCGTCACCGGCTTCTGGACCGCATCCACAACGGACGAGACCATCTCATAAATCTTATTGGGATCGAGCAGCCAGCGGGCACCCGCATCGCATTTCGTTACCTTCGGTACCGGACAGCCCATGTTGATATCGATAATATCCGCGTTGGTCTGCTTGTCTACGACCTTTGCCGCTTCTACAAGCGACTCGCGGTCACCGCCGAATATTTGCAGGCTGAGCGGCTTCTCGCGCTCATCGACAAACAGCATTTCGAGCGTTCTTTTGTTCCCGTGTAAAATCGCCTTGTCGCTCACCATCTCCGCACATACAAGACCTGTTCCAAACTCTTTGGCTATCAAGCGAAAAGCAGGGTTGCACACGCCTGCCATCGGCGCTAGCACCACTCTGTTCTTCATCTCGATGTCTCCGATTTTCAGCATGTCGCTCCTTGCCCTTCTTCTAATTGTTTATTTTTCTTATCCCATAAGATATGCATCGTTATTCACGTGAATCAGACATTAATTCCTCGTAACTGATTCCTAGCGTTTTGGCTATATGACTTAGCAGCTTCGGATCTGTCTTCCTTGTTCCGCGTTCCAATGAACCGAGAACAGCTACCGATACACCAAGTTCCTTGGCCAGCTCCTGCTGAGTATAGCCCTTCAGCTTTCGAAAGGCTCTGACGCGCTGCGCCAATTGATTGTTTTCCATAACGTAATGCCTTCCTTTCCATCCAAAAGCGCCGCCTTTGACTCTGCGCTTACTTCTGCCTGCAGCCGATGCGATTGATCCAGAACATCATGCAGCGGCACAAGCACAAACGCCCGCTCCATCATGCGCGGATGCGGCAAAGTTAGTTCCTCTTGATCCATTCTGACATTATCGTATAGGAGAAGATCAAGGTCAATGGTTCTAGGTCCCCAACGTATTTGTCGAACTCTTCCTAATTGCTGCTCAAATTCCAGAAGCTGCCTTAGTAGTAATAATGGGGAAAGCGTCGTTCGCAAAGCGAGTGCCATATTGAGAAACGGCGGTTGATCCGTATAGCCTACCGGGTCCGTCTCATACATGCCGGATACTTTGCTTATCGCAATTTCCGGATGTGCGTCCAGCAGTCCAATCGCTGCAAGCAGCAGTTGTTCACGATTTCCCATGTTGGAACCTAATGCTATATAAGCCTCTGCCCCATTAAGCGGGTATTGTTCGTCCATCAGCGTCCCGCTTTCTGCGCAGCTCCACCGTTACTCCGTCAAAATGAATATCAAACGGCGGGTTCGGCTTGGTTACTCGAACCGTCACTTCATTTACCATAGTATAAACTTCCAGTACCCGCGTTGCAATGTGACCCGTTAAAGCTTCAATAAGCTTATATGGCGGGCCCTCCACAATCGTTTTTGCAAGAGCGTGTATTTCGGCATAATTGACCGTCCTGCTCAAATCATCCGTTACCGCGGCCTGCTCTAAATCGATATCCAGCTCGATATCCACGTAATATTTTTGACCGAGCTTGTTCTCTTCGGGAAAAACGCCGTGATAACCGTAAAACTTCATTCCTTTTATAATCATTTTATCCATGATCGTCACTCCCTCTTGCGATGCAGCCATTCTAATGATAAAAAAGCCGCTCTTAAAACTGCAGTTGCAGCTTAGCTGCGATATACGATCGCGTCCGCCATAATCGCGGCGCGTTTGATTGCCTTCACATCATGCACGCGCATCACCTGGCAGCCATAAGCGATTCCGAGAACAACGGTCGCTGCCGTCCCCTCAATAAGCTCGTCAACTGGCAGATTCAGCGTCTGCTTAATGAACCTTTTGCGCGAAGTCCCAAGAAGCACCGGATAACCGAGCGCCGACAGTTCAGACAGCCGACCTAGCATTTCTAAGTTGTCTTCATGGGTTTTGGCAAAACCGATGCCCGGATCAAGCCATATCTGGTCCTCTTCGATTCCTGCGGCTTGCGCCAAGCTTACGCTGCCTTGCAGATCGGCAAGCACATCCGGGACAAGGTCATTGTAGTCCCTTGCATGGCGGTTGTGGTTGATAATAACCGGGCATCTATACTCAGCGACAACCGCAGCCATGTTGGGGTCGCCCTTAAGACCCCAGATGTCATTGATGATATGGGCGCCAGCCTCTAAGGCTTGGCGGGCTGTCTCCGCTTTGTACGTATCAATGGAGAGCGGGATATGCGGCAGCGCCTGGCGCACCGCGCGAATGACGGGAAGGATGCGATGCAGCTCTTCCTCTGCGCTTACCGGTTCAAAGCCGGGACGTGTCGATTCACCGCCGATATCAAGAATGTCAGCGCCGTCCTCCACCATGGCTATGGCGTGTGCAACGGCAGCTTCTACGTTCGTATAGCGCCCCCCGTCCGAGAAAGAATCCGGCGTAGCATTCAAAATACCCATAATAAGCGTACGGTCACCCAATTCCAGCTTCGTTCCGCTTCCGAATTCATATGTCCTTTTACAAAAATCTGGTCTTTGATTCAATTTGCAGCCTCCGTTCTTCCCTATTTTCTTCTTTGAATGTCGCAGTTAACTATTGCCAATCCTATTCAACTCCCGTAGTAAGCCGGTATACCGCAAGCAGCTGTTTGGTCAAAGCCCCCGCTGCGCCGTCACTGACGACCCTGCTTTTTCCACTGGCATCCGATAATTTCGTGACGGGAACAAGCTCCTGAATCGAATTGGTCAGCCAAATCTCATCGGCCTCCTGCAGCATCTCCCAGCTGTAAAACCCTTCTTCCGTACGGCAGCCTTCTTTTTGAGCAAGCCTCAGCACCTGCTCACGCGTAACGCCCGGCAGGATGCCCGTGGAAATAGCCGGCGTAAAAATCACGTTATCCTTCGCAAAAAATAAATTGCTGACGATTCCCTCTGCCAACCAGCCCTCATAACTGAGCATCAGTCCCTCGGCTCCCGCAGATGCGTCGCTAGCCAGCAGTTCCCGCTTCGCAATAATATTGTTCATATAATGGAGAGACTTGTAGCGGACATCGCCTTCCGGCGTGTTTCGCCGCGTCTGCATAAGCCGCAGCTCCCGTCCGCGCATATGAACCGCATCATTGACGGGCGGCAAAGCTTTTACAAGCATCAACACATTCGGCTTCTCATAGTCGCCGGTTGGAAGGCCCAGCTCCGCTTCCCCCGCACTAACGGTCAGGCGCACATAACCATCCTCGAGTCCGTTCGCCGAGAGCAAAGCTTTCACCCACTCTGTAACCTGTTCGGCATCCGGCCGATACCGGATACCGAGCTGCTCACAGCCCGCGTGCAAACGGCTCAAATGCCGATCCAATAAATAAGGTGTCCCCTTATAGGTGCGAAATGTCTCAAATAAGCCCATGCCGTACAAAAAACCGTGATCAAAAACTGAGATCACGGCTTCGCTCGCATCCAAAACGGAGCCATTCAGTCCGATTTTCATCGCACTGCGCCCGTCCGGTTTTGCAAGAAATTACGAAGCATCGTGAGGCCATGCTCCGTTATTATCGATTCAGGGTGGAATTGTACGCCTTCAATCGGGTATTCCTTATGACGCAGGCCCATAATTTCGCCTTCGTCTGTTTCTGCAGTAATTTCCAAGCAATCCGGCAATGTCTCACGGCGCACGATAAGGGAATGGTAGCGCGTAGCAGTAAACGGAGAAGGCATGCCCGCGAAAATCGATTTTTCATCGTGATGGATCTCGGATGTTTTGCCGTGCATCAGCTTCTCCGCGCGCACAACCTCGCCTCCGAAAGCCTGTCCAATCGATTGATGGCCCAGGCAAACGCCGAAAATCGGAATTTTCCCTTTAAAATGTTCAATCAACGATAGGCTGATGCCTGCTTCATTCGGAGAGCAAGGACCTGGCGATATCAAGATATGATCGGGTGCCAGCGCTTCAATCCCCGCCAAATCGATTTCATCATTGCGTTTTACCGTAATTTCTTCACCAAGCTCACCCAAATACTGCACTAAATTGTACGTAAAAGAATCATAGTTATCGATTACCAGTATCATGTTAAGGCTCCCCCTTTATCCGGCTCTGCCGCCCGGTCATGCGCAACAAACCGCTCGCTGTACTGAATGGCCTTCCATAACGCCTTTGCCTTGTTTAAAGATTCTTTGTACTCCCGCTCCGGATCGGAATCGATAACGATACCCGCTCCTGCTTGAATATGAACAATCCCATCCCGCAGCGCCATTGTTCTAATAATAATATTAAATTCCATATCCCCATTGTAGTCAATCCATCCGAGGGAGCCAGTATAAGGACCGCGCCTTGTCGGCTCAAGCTCTTCAATGATCTCCATCGTACGGATTTTTGGCGCGCCGGTGATCGTCCCGCCCGGGAAAGTGGCCGAAATTACATCATAAGCGTCCTTGCCGCCGGCCAATTGGCCTTCCACCTGCGAAACAAGATGCATGACATGGGAATATTGTTCAATGACCATAAGCTCTTCGACCTTAACCGTGCCATAAGCAGAAATGCGGCCCAGATCATTTCTTTCCAAATCCACAAGCATAATATGCTCTGCTCGCTCCTTCTCGTTCGAGAGAAGTTCGTCAGCCAGCCGCCGATCTTCCTCTTCAGTGCGTCCGCGCCTCCGCGTACCGGCGATTGGCCTTGTTGCAAGCTTGCTCTCTTGAAGCTCAACCAAAAGCTCAGGCGAGGCAGATACGAGCTGGAAATCAGGACAGCGCAGAAAGCCCATGTAAGGCGAAGGGTTTACCAGTCTCAGCCATTCATAAAGCTCTTCGGGCGAGGCTTTCACTTCCTTGCTTTGCCTTACGGAAAGATTCACTTGAAAGACATCGCCTTGCTCAATATACCGCTGTATGCGGCGAACCGCCTCCATGTAGGCTTCCTTCGAGAATGGAGAAGTGATGCCAGAGAGGGAATCGACATCCATTTGCAGCTGGTCATCCTCAAGTAAAAGCTGCCGCTTCGCCCGAAGTAATGCCGCTTTTTTCTTCGCTTGTTCTTCATCAAACCAGGTTAACCAATAATCGGTCATGCCTTCGGCTTTCGATAAGGCACGTTCATAAGCATCACGCAGCGCTTCATCATCGGCACCGGGCTCGATCCTTGTATGGACGGAACAATACACCTTATCCTCCACATGATCAATGATCCAAAGCTCGTTTATTTGCATAAACAAATAATCCGGCATGCTCCGATCATCCAAGGCTACCTCCGGCAAGCGTTCAATAGAACGAATAATGTCGTAGCCCCAAAAACCGACGCAGCCGCCAATCCATTTCGGTCCATCCTCAACTCTTGGTCCGAGCAGGCCGCTCATCCATTCCCTTACGACTTCAAGAGGTTTTCCGTCCCAATGACGCTTGCTATGCTCCTCTAACGAATGAAACGCTACCGATTCGGCAGATAAGCCCTTGCCCCGTATGATCGCGTCAGGGTGCAAGCCCAAATACGTATAACGCCCGTCCTTGCCGCTCTCCAGTACAAAAGCATACGGCGAAGCATCCTGCCACACTTCTTCCCATGATGCGACACCTGCCCTGTTTTCCAGCTGGAAAGGCAGTTCCTTAACTAGCGGCAGCGTTGTAAACTTCCGTTCGGCGTGCCACCGAGTCCATTGCTCCATAGCGGTGACCATCACCTTCGACCCCCGATAACTTGACTTATTTTGCTCAGTATACAGAATAGCAAGGTAAAAAGAAAGCCTTCCATTCCGGGGAATGAAAGGCTTTCTGCTATAGGGAATAAAAATTAGTTTTCGAAGTTGAACAATGGCGTGGAAAGGTAACGTTCGCCGTTGCTTGGAACGATCGCAACCACACGTTTGCCTGCGCCAAGCTCTTTGGCAACTTGCAGTGCCGCGTAAATTGCTGCGCCCGAAGAAATACCGCAAAGGATACCTTCTTCTTTCGCTGCGCGACGAGCGTATTCAAACGCATCTTCGTTCTCGATTGTAATTACTGCGTCATAAATTTCACGGTTCAAAATTTCAGGTACGAAGTTAGCGCCGATACCTTGAATTTTGTGAGCGCCTGGTTTACCGCCGGATAGAATCGGGGAAGCTGCAGGCTCTACCGCGTAAATTTTAATTCCGTCAAAGTTTTTCTTAAGCACTTCGCCTGTACCAGAAATCGTGCCGCCCGTACCGATACCGGCTACGAATGCATCCAACTTGCCGTCAAGGGAGTTGATTGCTTCCACGATCTCAGGTCCTGTCGTTTCACGGTGGATCTTAACGTTCGCTTGGTTTTTGAATTGCTGCGGCAGGAAATAGTTAGGGTTCTCAGCAGCAAGCTCTTCTGCTTTGCGAACGGCACCGTTCATTCCCTCGGAGCCTGGCGTCAGTACTAGCTCTGCGCCGTAAGCGCGAAGCAGGTTGCGACGTTCAATACTCATCGTTTCTGGCATAACAAGGATAGCCCTGTAGCCTTTTGCTGCTGCTACGAGTGCTAGTCCGATTCCTGTGTTGCCGCTGGTAGGCTCAATGATGGTATCGCCTGGTTTAATGATTCCTTCTTGCTCAGCTACCTCGATCATGCTGATTGCAATACGGTCTTTTACGCTTGCGCCTGGATTTTGGTATTCAAGCTTAACGTAAACTTCTGCGCTGCCTTCAGGCACAAGACGATTTAAACGAACAAGCGGAGTATCACCGATAAGATCTAGAACGCTTTGCACAATTTTGGCCATGGAAATAACTGCCTCCTTATTCCGACTAATTCAGTTGGTTTTTTCACTAATTCCATCTTATCAATGTCTTGCATCCGTTGTCAATAGTGACTTTAACACTCAGCCGAAAACCTGACCAAACACAGTGTTATTCGGTTTTCATCGCATCATATTTAATCAGCAGCTTATCTTCCATTTCTGTCAGCGAGTCTGCACGCTCCAGCGCCAGTTGTTTGCGAACGGCTTCGTGCAGCCGGCTTCCTGTCAAATTCGTTGTCATTTGTCGTTCAATAAGACGAATAACCGCAAAGCCTCCGTCAACCTTCAGGGGACCGGCCATTTCGGCAATTTGCAACCGGCTGGCCGTATCCAGCATATCACGGTCATAGAAAGGATCATCCTCGTCAATTAAGCCGATATCACCGCCGGCATCCGCCGTAAAGGCATCAATCGAATAGGTTCGCGCCAGCTCAGCAAAATCTTCCCCGTCCGCAAGGAGCCCAAGCACGGTATTCGCTTCTCTTGACGTTTCGGTCATAATCCATTGCAGATGGAGCTGTGTACGCGCTTCAAATTCCTCCGGATGTTCAGCAATATAACGATCGACCTCTTCATCCGAGACATCGACGCTGCGAACGGTGATTTCCTCGAGCAGCAACCGGTAACGCAGATCTTCCTGTACCTGCTCCTTGTTCATGCCAAGCTGTTCCTGCATCACTTCATAATAGCGCGACTCGCTTTCGTAGCCCTCGGACAGCTTCTTCAGCTCCAGGCTCTGCTCTTCCGCCGATATGCTGAGCCCGGATGCCGCTGCCTCCAAATCGATCGCTTTGTGTACCATTAACGTGCGCAATACAGCTTCCCCATATTGCTTCTGTAGCTCGCTCTTCAGTTCAGCCGCCGTAATCATTACCTTGCCTACCCTGGCAACAACCCGCCGTCCGTCGGCCATTTCGGACGAATCCGCGCCTGGCTTGCCCGGGTCTGCCGGATCCTCCTCGCTGCCAACATTCGTTTGCGGCTGTTGATCCAGCTGGCGTTCATTCCCCGGCCACACTTTTATGACTACGACTACCGTCAAAACAACCATACATACGGCTTGAAGGATGACAACGGCCCTCAGCATCTCGTATTTCCTCATTCCCCTAATGCCTCCGATTAATGGATCGGCTTCGGTTTCGCTTGAGCAAGCAGCAGCTCCAGCTGGGCCCGTTCAAATGTATACGCTTCGTTGCAAAATTGGCAAACGACTTCCGCTTTTCCGTCTTCTTCGATAATTTGCTGCAGCTCATGCTCGCCTAGGCTTAGAAGCGTCTGCTCCACGCGCTCAGAGGAACAAAAACATTGGAACTTCAAATCCATCGTATCGTGAATCTGAAGCTCGCTATCACCGACGATCCGGCGCAGTATACCTTCAGGCGTTTCACCTTGATCAAGCAATGCCGTGACAGGCGGCATCGCGCCAACCGCTTGCTCGAGCCTTGTAATTTCCTCATCGGTTAATCCAGGCATAAGCTGAACGATAAATCCGCCGGCATGCAGTACGGAATTATCCGTATCGACAAGCACTCCCAGGCCTACCGCGGAAGGCGTCTGCTCCGAAACAGCGAAATAATAAGTAAAATCCTCGCCGAGCTCGCCCGAAACGATCGGAATACTGCCGCGGTAAGGCTCTTTCATTCCTAAATCCTTTGTTATATGAAGATGTCCGCTGCGTCCGACTGCTCCCGCCACGTCCAGCTTGCCTTGCGCATTGCTTGGCAGATGCACCTCCGGATGATCAACATATCCGCGAACTTCCCCGTCTGCGTTAGCGTCAACGACAATATGCCCAATCGGCCCGTCGCCCTTCACTTGAATCGTCAGCTTCTCTTGCCCTTTCAGCATGGCTCCCATGATAGCACCTGCCGTCAATGTCCGTCCTAGAGCCGCTGTAGCCGTTGGATAGGTGCCATGCCTTTGACGAAGCTCTTCAACAAGCTGAGTCGTGCAAGCCGCAAACACTCGGATTTTTCCGTTCCATGCCGTCCCACGCACCAGCACGTCCTTCAGCTGATTGTCCATCATAATCCCTCCTGATTGCGTTCATATATAATTCTTAATCCTTCAAGCGTTAGCAATGGATCTACCTCTTCTATCGTTTCCGATTCCGCGGCGATTAACTCCGCCAGACCTCCGGTAGCGATCACGCGAGGCGATACGCCGAATTCCGCACGGATTCGATTTACAATTCCATCCACCTGTCCTGCATAGCCGAAAATGATTCCCGCCTGCATCGACGTTACCGGATTGCGGCCAATGACGCTCTTCGGCCTCACCAGCTCGATGCGCGGCAGCTTAGCGGCGCGCTGATATAGCGCTTCAGTTGAAATGCCAATCCCAGGCACAATGGCGCCGCCGAGATAGTTGCCGCCTTCATCAATGTAATCGAAGGTCGTCGCCGTGCCAAAATCCACGACAATAAGCGGCGTACCGTATTTTTCGATACCGGCTACCGAATTCACGATTCGGTCCGCCCCTACCTCACGCGGGTTTTCATAACGGATATTCAATCCGGTTTTTACGCCTGGCCCTACGACTAAAGGCGTTTTACGTAAATATTTTAAGCATAGCTGCTCTAAGGTTCGCATTAAAGGAGGTACCACGGAGGAAATAATGACACCGTCCATCTGTTCAAGCTTTACGCCTGCATAATGAAACAGATTATGGATATTAATGCCGTATTCATCTACTGTCGCTGAACGATTCGTGCTTAGCCGCCAATGATGCAGAAGATCTTTTCCTTTGTATATGCCAAGTACGATGTTCGTATTCCCGACATCAATGACGAGGATCAAAGCGGCTCCCCACCCTTCTTCGCATTCAAATCCAAGCTAATATCCAGCGCATGGAAGGAGTAAGTCAATCCGCCTACCGAAATGACATCCACGCCACAATCTGCAATACCCTTTATCGTCTCTAGTGAAACGCCGCCGGACGCCTCAACAATGACATGAGGAGAGGTCGCTTTTATAAGGGATACCGAATCCTTCATCAACGCTGGGGCCATGTTGTCCAGCATAATGATATCTGCTCCGCAAGCCAGCGCTTCGCCCACCTGCTCAAGCGATTCCGTCTCGACTTCGATTTTCATCGTATGCGGAATTTTGCTGCGGGCGGCCTCAACCGCGGCGCGAATGCCGCCTGAGCCTTTAATATGATTATCCTTAATCATCACGGCATCATACAAACCAAACCGATGATTGGCTCCGCCGCCTACGCGCACCGCGTATTTTTCCAGCATACGGTGACCTGGCGTTGTTTTGCGCGTATCGACAAGCCGAACCGGTAGCCCCTCAAGCGCATCGACAAAAGCGCGAGTCTTGGTCGCTATGCCTGACAGCCTTTGCATCAAATTAAGCGCAAGGCGCTCACCAATGAGCAAGCTGTGCGTGCTGCCCTCCACTGTAGCGATCACGGTTCCTTTACTCACGCTGTCACCGTCCTGCACATTCGGAAGGAATGCAAGCGATGGGTCTACAACCTCAAACACAAGCTTCGCAATCGGAAGCCCCGCGATAATGCCGCTTTCTTTGACATGAATAACCGCCTTCGAACGCGAATCCCTGGGAATCGTCGTCTCCGTCGTTATATCTCCGCTGCCTATATCCTCAGCCAGCCAGCCGTGGATTTGCTCGCGAACTGCTGCATCATAACCGCCTGCCGTCCATTCATACATCCTCTATTCGCTCCTCCGTCAATCCATATAGACGGTGCAACACCGTATGCTTTCTCCACATCGCATCGTCGCGTACCGGGAAATCCTCGCGGTAATGCGCACCGCGGCTTTCCTCGCGCGAGAGCGCAGCTTCCGTAGTTAGCAGCGCGCACGTTAGCAAATTAGCAAATTCATACTCTTCGCGCTCTGTAAGTATCGATTGATAAATTGGCAGCTGCCGCTTCAATTCCTCAAGCCCTTTTTCAAGACCCTTGGCATCTCTCCGCAAGCCTGCATACCGCACCATAATTTTTTGCAGCTTAAGCCGTCTCTCTACGACTGCCTGTATCGGCGTGCTGCTGCGTTCGGTTTCATTCTCGATAACAGGCTGAACCGAATGGCTTGGAAGCTCGTCAATTCGCTTTACGATTCTTCTCCCAAAGACAATCGCTTCGGAGAGCGAGTTGCTGGCAAGCCGGTTCGCTCCGTGTACGCCGGTTGACGAAACTTCTCCGCAAGCGAACAAGCGCTTTATATTCGTTTCCCCATTTAGATCGGTTTTCACTCCGCCCATCATATAATGCATAGCCGGCGCAACCGGTATCCAGTCCGAGGTTAAGTCTAGTCCATATTTCAAGCAATATTCATATATAGTAGGAAAACGATGCTTGACCATTTCCGCTGATTCATGCGTAATATCAATATAAACAAAGGTCGACTTCGTCTCTTCCATTTCGCTGACGATCGCGCGCGCCACGACATCCCTTGGAGCGAGCTCCAGCTGCTCATGATAACGATCCATGAAGCGTTCTCCCTTAATATTGCGAAGATACGCCCCTTCACCCCGTACAGCTTCCGAAATCAGAAATCTCGGTGCACCCGGATAACAGAGCGAGGTTGGATGAAACTGAATAAACTCTACGTCTTGTATGTAAGCGCCCGCTCGATAAGCCATTGCGATACCGTCTCCCGTTGCGACTTCAGGATTGGTTGTATACCGGTACAGCTGACCCGCGCCGCCTGAGCTGAGAATAACCGCTTTCCCCTTAACGAATAACCGTTGACCGCCAGGCTTTTGTACGATGGCACCGCAGCAAACGCCGTCCTGCGTAACCAAATCGATGACGAAATGGTCATCCCAAACTTCGATTTTCGGGTTGGCAACCGCCGTTTCGGACAAAGCCCGTACAATTTCGAAGCCGGTAGCATCGCCATTGGCATGCAAAATACGCCGCTGGCTGTGCGCGCCTTCCTTCGTAAGCGCAAATTCGCCATTTTCCAAATCGAACTGCGTGCCCATTTGGATCAAACGGCGAACGCCTTTGGGCCCTTCGTGAACGAGTATATCGACGGCTTCATTCGAGCATAAGCCCGCGCCGGCTATAAGCGTATCCTGCCTATGGTATGCTGGCGAATCCTCGTCCGAAATCACGGCGGCAATACCGCCCTGCGCATAACGCGTGTTGCTGTCCAGCAGCGATTTTTTCGTAATCATTAGGACCGAGTTGTTTTCACTTGCCCGTATAGCGGTAAAAAGACCGGCAATGCCGGCCCCGATAACGATCACATCTTTTTCAATAACAGGCAGCTCATTCAGCTGCACATCAACTAAATATCTGGGAATCATCATGGCTCCTCCAAGGGTAAACGGCAAAAGCCGACCTTTTGCTGGGCTGCTTATGTTTCATAATGAAAAATAAACACATAAAATAAAGGCGTAGCTTAGCGATTCTTATATTTTAAGCATAGGAGCAGCGCCTATTACTTTACGAGTAACATGCGCTCCAAGGATAAACGGGCTTGATCCGCAACATGTGGCGGTACATAAATTTGAGGCTGCATCGTCTCTAACGCTTTCACGAGTTTCTTCAAATTATTAACCTTCATGTTAGGGCAAACCAAATATTTAGATGCAAAATGGAACGTTTTTCCTGGGCTGTCTAAACGCAGCTGGTAGCCTGTACCATCTTCCGTACCTACGATAAATTCTTGGCAATCCGATTCTTTACAATATTTTATGATAGCAGTTGTGCTGCCTACAAAGTCGCCTAGTTCAACAACTTCCGGACGGCATTCAGGATGTACGACAAATTGCGCATTCGGGTATTTTGCTTTCATTTCTTCCACGTCTTTAACCGTAAGCATATCATGCGTATTGCAGTAACCTTCCCAGATAATCATTTTCTTATCGGTATGCTGCTGCACATAATGGCCCAGGTTTTTGTCCGGTACCCAAATAACCTCGTCACCCTCAACGGAATTGACGACTTTAACCGCATTCGCCGACGTACAGCAGATGTCAGTCTCCGCTTTGATTTCAGCAGACGAGTTGATGTAAGTGACGACCTTCGCATTCGGATGCTGAGCCTTCAGCTTACGCAGGCCATCCACGCTCACCATGTCCGCCATCGGGCAGCCGGCACGCTCATCGGGAATAATAACCGTTTTGTTTGGCGCCAAAATCTTTGCGCTCTCGCCCATAAAATGAACGCCGCAAAAAACGATGACTTCGGCATCGGTTTGGGCTGCCTTCTGCGCAAGCAGGAAGGAGTCCCCTCGGAAATCGGCAACCTCTTGAATTTCATCACGCTGGTAATAATGGGCTAAAATGATAGCATTCCGTTCTTTCTTCAACTGTAACAACCGTTCACGCAGCTCTCGGTTTTGCTCCGCCTTGCGTTCCAGTGCCAGTGCTTCCACAGTAGATCCTCTCCTCTTATGAGGGATGGGGGATTATGCCCATTCCGTTATACGGCAAGCACAACTTTGTGAATTGATGCACAAACTTAGAAAGTCGCTTACCTATAGTTTAAACCAAAAGGGATAAATTCATTTGATTAAGTTTTAATTTACACGCGGTGGATGCTACTGTCAATGTATTAAAGGCCATTTTAGGGCAGCAAGTCAAAATTAATTATTTTGCAGGCCGTCTCCGGGCAACCTTCGGCGAAAACGAGCCTTTTATTGCAACGTACAAGGTTAAACAGGGCCTGTGCGCTATGCTCTTTTATAAATAGAAAAGGTCTCTCTCCGTTTTGGAAAGAGACCGTCGATCAATTAACGCTTCGCAGGATCGTAAGGCTGCCCAAGCGCCGATGGAGCATTCGAGCGGCCGACAGCGCCAGCTAGAACGATGAGCGTTAAAATATAGGGCAGCATGTAGAAAAATTCAGCCGGAATTTGCTGTGCGAACTCAAACCGCTGCATAAAGCTTCTGAGCGCCTGCGCGAGTCCAAAGAACATCGCCGCGCCAACGACGCCGAGCGGGTTCCACTTGCCGAAAATCAGTGCCGCGAGCGCGATAAAGCCTTGACCGGAGATCGTGTTATGCGCAAAGCTGCTTGTCGTCGTCAACGTGATCGTTGCACCGCCAAGACCCGCCAGCGCGCCGCTGAGCAGGACGCCAATGTAACGGTATTTCGTTACGCTGATGCCCACGGTGTCCGCAGAACTTGGATGCTCGCCAACCGCGCGCAGACGCAAGCCGAAAGGCGTACGGAACAAGACGTAGTAGCTGATAAAAGCAAGCGCGATAACGATATAAGTCGTCGGATAGGCAGTGAAAATCGCTTTTCCGAGCAATGGTATATCCGATAAGAAAGGAATCTGCCACTTGTGGAATACATTTTCCAAAAGCGGCGTTTGACCTGATCCCGCATATAAGCTTTTGGTTAGATAAAGCGACAAACCGAGCGATAGGATATTAATAACCACACCCACGACGGTTTGGTCGGCCCGGAACGTTATCGTTGATAACGCATGCAATAAAGAGACAAGAACCCCGTAGATACCCGCAGCAATAAATCCGATCCATGGCGACACATTGCCCATGCCTGCCTGTATGGCGTATTCGGTAGCGACTGCCGCAGCAAACGCGCCGGACACCATTAAGCCTTCCAGACCAATGTTAACGACGCCCGAGCGCTCGGAGTACATCCCGCCTAACGCCGCAAAAATGAGCGCGGTGGAGAACACGAGCGTAGTATTAATAAGCTGTCCAATGACATCGAGTACGTTCATTCTACACCGCCTCCTTCCGCTTGCTTGCACGTTTATTTAGAAAAGGCTTCAAGAACCACTTCACTAATCCATGCGAAGCAACGAAGAAAATAACGGCGCCTATGACGATCCGCACGACCTCGGGAGGTACGCCGGCGCCAAAGCTCATGCCTGCCGAGCCGTAGCTAAGCCCGCCGAATAAAATGGCGCCAAGGAGTACGCCAATCGGCGTATTTCCGCCAAGAAGGGCAACCGCAATGCCGTCGAAACCATAACCCGGCGAAGCGGCCATAACGGTCTGATTGCCGAAGACGCCCAAAATTTCAAAGACGCCGCCGAGTCCTGCGAATATGCCGCTTATAAACATCGATTTGACCATCGTGACGTTGACGTTCATACCCGCATACTGAGCGGCATCCGGATTATGGCCGACCGCACGAAGTTCATAACCCTGCTTCGTGCGCCAAAGCACGATATAGAACAAAATGATGCAAAGGATGGCAATGAAGGTTCCCCAGTGCATGCGGGCGTTGTCCATCAATTTGACGAGCCAGTCAATTTTCATCATCGCAGACTCGTGAATCGGCATTGATTTTTGCTGACCTTCCTCAACAAGGAACTTCGCAACGATAAAATTGGATAGGAAAAGCGCAATCCAGTTCAGCATGATGGAAGATATAACTTCATTCACGCCGCGCTTTGCTTTCAAGTATCCCGCTATGCCTGCCCATAACCCGCCGAAGAGAGCACCAGTAATTACAGCCAACGGAGCATGAATGTACCACGGCAAATCGAGCAGCACGCCAATAATTGTCGCCCCGGTCATCCCCATTACAAACTGGCCTTCTACCCCGATATTGAACAGTCCGGTACGGAATGCAAACGATACCGCAAGTCCGGTAAAAATCAGCGGCGTAATCGCACGGATCGCTTCGCCTATGTTATAAGGGGAACTAAACAGCCTATCCAGCAAAGAAGTATAGGCTAGGATTGGTTTGTACCCGCCTGCAAGCATCGCAATAGCCCCGACGATAAGACCGAGGATAATGGCCGCAACCGGTATGAGGATAGACGATTTATTAAAAATTTTCTTCAAAGTATCCATTTACGCTATCCTCTCCCTTCCGCTGCAGCTGCGGCAGATTTGTTTCCTGCCATCATAAGACCAAGCTGCTGATCGTCTCTGCGCTCTGCATCAACCTCACCCATCAGCCGGCCCTCATACATGACCGCGATGCGATCAGACAAGGCATACAACTCATCGAGCTCAAAGGACACAAGCAAAATGGCTTTTCCTTCGTTTCGGGCTTGAACTAACCGTTTATGCACATATTCAATGGCGCCGATATCCAGTCCGCGGGTCGGCTGCACGGCAATCAACAAGTCCGGATCCTTGTGCAGCTCACGGGCGATAATGGCCTTTTGCTGATTCCCGCCAGACAACGCACGAGCATGCGTATGGATGCCTGATGACCGAACGTCAAATTCCTTTACAAGCTTATCGGACAGCACATCCATTGCTTTATAATCAATAAACATCGAGCTTCCGAACTCCGGTTCGAAGTAAGTGTTCAAAATCATATTTTCGCTGACACTGAAGTCGAGCACTAAACCATGCTTATGCCTGTCCTCCGGAATATGGCCTACGCCGGCAACCGAGACTTGCCGGGGTGAATGATTGGTCATGTCGTGGCCGTTCAGCTTCACGCTACCGCTATCGACCTTGCGCATTCCCGTGATCGCATAGATGAGCTCGCTTTGCCCATTGCCGTCAACGCCCGCTATACCGACAATTTCGCCGGCCCGGATATTAAAAGTAACGCCATTCAAAGCATTTTTGCCCTGCTCGCCTTTCATGTGCAAAGCATCCACCGATAAAATAACCTCTCCCGGCTTTTGCTTCGTCTTCTGAACCTCAAAGGAAACGTCACGGCCAACCATTAGCTCCGCAAGCTGCTGCTCATTTGTTTCTTTCGTCGTAACAGTCTTGATTACCTTGCCGCGCCGTATAACGGTTACAGAGTCAGCGAGCGCCATAACCTCTTTTAATTTATGCGTAATGATAATGATCGATTTGCCTTCCGCAGCCAGGTTGCGAATAATCTCGATTAGCTCTTCGATTTCCTGAACGGTCAAAACGGCAGTCGGCTCATCAAAAATAACGATTTCCGCTCCGCGGTATAACGTTTTTAATATTTCAACGCGCTGCTGCATGCCTACCGTAATATCTTTAATTCGCGCCTGAGGATCCACTTTAAGACCATAACGTTCGGAGATGGTCCGAACCTTCTCATTTGCAAGCTTGTAGTCAATTTTCAACCCTTTTACGGGCTCGTTTCCAAGTACAATATTTTCCGATACCGTAAACGGCTGAACGAGCTTAAAATGCTGATGCACCATGCCGATGCCAAGATCAATGGCCTTCGATGCACCCTCAATAACAGTCTGTTTTCCGTTAATCCAAATTTCGCCCTCGTCCGGCTGATAAAGGCCAAACAGAATATTCATAAGCGTCGATTTCCCTGCGCCATTCTCGCCTAGGAGCGCATGGATTTCGCCTTTTTTCAATTCAAAATTGATGGAATCGTTGGCAACGAGCCCAGGAAACCGTTTTGTAATTCCTTTTAACTCTACTGCTGTTATGCTCCGGTCCATTCCTTATCATCTCCCCGGTTTTACCCCTATGTAAACACGAATCGCAAATTAAGAACCCTATAAGCTAGAAAACTCATAAATTCTTCATTTGAAAAAAGAATAAGACCGGCCGAAGCCGGTCTTTGTCTGATCCATCGACGAACGATCCTCAATCAAAGGATACCAATGAATGATGAAAACTATTCAGTCGGTACTTTAATTTCGCCGCTAACGATTTTTGCTTTGTATTCTTCTACTTTAGCAAGCACATCAGCAGGAACGTTCTTTTCGGATGTATCCGGCAAGCCTACAGCATCATCTTTCAAACCAAGCTCTTGCGTCGTACCGCCTGCAAAGTTTCCAGCGATCAAGTCTTTCGATACTTTATGAACCGCTGCTTCAACGCCCTTCATCATCGAGGTAAGCGTAATTTCATCTCCGAATTCGAGCGATTGGTCTTTATCTACACCGATAACCCATACATCGTCGCCATTATCCTTACGGGCTTTGGCTTCGTTGAATACACCGTTACCTGTACCGCCAGCCGCGTGGAAAATGATGTCCACTCCGCCGTCATACATCGTTGCTGCAGCCAATTTACCAAGATCCGGCTTACCGAAATCGCCTGTATAGTCTACCTCAACCTTAGCATCCGGTTTAACGGCAGCAACGCCTGCTTTAAAGCCTGCCTCGAACTTTTTGATAACCGGAATTTCCATTCCGCCTACAAAGCCGATTTTGTTTGTTTTGGTCATCATTCCCGCAACAACGCCAACCAGGAATGAACCTTCATGCTCGGCAAAAGTAATGGAAGCCACGTTTGGCGCTTCGATTACGCTGTCGATAACAGCCAGCTTAGCATCCGGGTTTTCTTTCGCTACTTTGCTTAGCGCGTCATTGAACAAGAATCCGATACCCCAAGTCAGGTTGTAGCCTTCTTTAACGAAGCTGTTCAGATTCGGCTCCATATCGGCTTCGCCTTTACTTTCCAAGAACTTAGTAGCAGCGCCCGTCTCAGCCGTTACCGTCTCAAGAGCCTCCCATGCGCTCTGGTTGAACGATTTGTCATGCACGCCGCCTACGTCAGTAACCATGCCGATCTTAAAATCTTTGCCTGTGCCGTCGGATTCGACTTTGGTACCTTCATTCGTACCCGTGTTTGCTCCGCCCTCATTGTTATTCTTCGCTCCGCAAGCCGACAACACTAGTGTCAGCGCGATCATCATCACAAGCATAAAGCTAAATGTTTTTTTCATGCGTGTTCTCTCCCTTGCCCTGAGTTTTGGTGATGCCTTGCAACCCCTGTTTACCTTCTTATTCTTGCTGATCCTGGCCGCTATTATTTCATTATAGTTACAAAAAAATAAACGTCAATGTTTTAATGTAAGGTTATGTAACATAAAATCATTGATTCTATTTTAATGTAAAGTTCATGTAATATTCGACCAAAAAATATAAACCATTATGTTAGCTTTTTTGTTTTTTCGCTAATGGTTTATACCCGTATTATAGGCTAAATCCGAACATTAATAAAGGAAAAAAATAGTCGTCCCGCTACTCCTTATAAGTAGCAAGACGACTATAACCAATCATTAATATCAGATATCTACTCTTTTTTGTCCGGATCTTCCGAGCTGTCGCGTTTCTCAAGAACTGGGTCTTTTACTTCATCCTGGTCATGAGTCTGGATACGCACCTTCACATCGCCAATTGTTTCTACAATCGGTTCAGCAGTCGGTTCGACAGTTGTCGCAGTTGTGTCGGAAGATGAACTGCCGTTCAAAGAACCCGTTTCAACTAGTCGTTTGATTTGCTCGAGTTCAAGCGTTTCCTCGCTAAGCAGCGTTTGAGCAATCAAATGCATTTCCTTGCTCTTCTCTGACAATAGCTTCTTCGCACGATCGTAGCAGCCCGTTATGATAGATTGCATTTCTTGATCGATCTCGTAAGCAATCGCATCCGAATAGTTCTGTTCATGACCGATATCGCGGCCTAGGAATACTTGCCCTTGCGAGCTGCCAAATTGCATTGGTCCAAGCTTGTCGCTCATCCCGTATTCCATAATCATAGCACGTACGATGCTGGTCGCTTGTTTAAAGTCGCTGTAAGCGCCTGTTCCGATCTCCCCAATAAACAGTTCTTCCGCAACACGGCCTGCAAGCAAGCCGGTAATTTTATCAAGAAGCTCCTGCTTGGTTACAAGCATGCGATCTTCCTTCGGAAGCATGATGACGTATCCGCCGGCACGACCGCGCGGAATAATCGTAACTTTATGAACCATATCCGCATGCTCCAAGAAGTAGCCTGCAATGGTATGTCCCGCCTCATGGTAAGCGACGATCCGTTTCTCGCGATCACTAACGACACGGCTTTTCTTCTCCGTCCCGACAATGATCCGGTCAATGGCATCATCAACCTCAACCATAGCGATATCTTTCTTATTGCGACGAGCAGCCAAAAGCGCTGCTTCATTTAGTAAGTTTTCAAGGTCAGCACCGCTGAAGCCAGTCGTACGCTTTGCAATAACTTCAAGCTTAACGTCCTTAGCAAGCGGCTTATTGCGAGCATGTACTTTCAATACTGCTTCGCGGCCTTTCACATCTGGGCGATCAACTGTGATTTGACGGTCAAAACGGCCTGGACGGAGAAGGGCTGGATCCAGAATGTCCGGACGGTTTGTTGCCGCAACGATAATAATGCCTTCGTTAGCGCCGAATCCATCCATTTCAACAAGCAACTGATTGAGCGTTTGTTCACGTTCGTCATGTCCGCCGCCAAGACCGGCGCCGCGCTGACGGCCTACCGCATCAATCTCATCGATAAAAATGATACATGGTGCATTTTTCTTCGCATTCTCGAATAGATCACGTACGCGGGATGCGCCGACACCGACGAACATCTCTACGAAATCAGAACCGGAGATACTGAAGAATGGTACGCCAGCTTCCCCTGCTACTGCACGGGCAAGCAAAGTTTTACCTGTACCCGGAGGACCCACAAGCAATACGCCCTTCGGAATACGTGCGCCTACTAAATTGAACTTCCGCGGATCCTTCAAGAAGTCGACAACCTCAACGAGCTCTTGCTTCTCCTCGTCGGCGCCTGCAACATCCTCGAACGTAATCCGTTTCTTCTCATTATCGTAAAGCCGCGCTTTGCTCTTGCCAAAGTTCATCACTTTGCCGCCGCCGCCCTGCGCTTGATTCATTAAGAAGAAGAACAGGACAAAAATGATGACAAACGGAATAATGGAGGTGAGGAATGTGAGCCAAATGCTCGGCTGATCCATTTCCTTACTCTCTAGCTTAAAGCCAAACTGCTCCTGCCAAGCGAGGATCTTCTCCTCTGCTTTGACGCTGACCCTCGATACGAATTGATCGCTTTCTGCGCCTGCAGGCTTTGTATTATATTTACCAGAAACAAAATAAGTTTGATTCTCATACTTAACACTCAGTTCTTTAACATTGCCTGATTCAACCGCAGCGCGAAGCTCGTCATATCGCAATCCAACTGTCGTGTCATTTTGGCTGCTGATAAATTGAAAAATCCCAACGGTCACCAAAAAGATAATTAAATAAAAACCAGTATTACGGATGATCCGATTCATCCCCAACCTCCTCTCAGACGCTTAAAATATTTTACCATATCATGACTTTCCATAACAATAGAGGCATACGGAGAAGGGCATGTACGGGTGAATCGCTGCTATTTTTCATAGACCTGCGGTTTCAAAATGCCAATATAAGGCAAATTGCGGTATTTCTCCGCAAAATCCAGTCCATAACCGACAACAAACTCGTCCGGCAGCGTAAAGCCTTTGTAATCCGCTTCCAGATCAACTGTGCGGCGCCCCGGTTTATCGAACAAGGTCACAACTGTAACCGACTTCGCATTTCGACGTTCTAGAACATCAATTAAATAGCTGAGCGTTAGCCCGCTGTCGATAATATCCTCGACGATTAGAACATCGCGGCCTTCGACCGAAACATCTAGATCCTTGATGATTTTGACAACGCCGGATGACTTCGTGGATTGTCCGTAGCTGGACACGGCCATAAAATCAATTTCAAGCGGTACTGTTATTTCCTTGACCAAATCGGCCATAAAAATAAACGCGCCTTTCAAAACACAAATAACGAGCGGATTGCGCCCGCCAAAATCTCTGCTCAGCGTTGCACCAAGCTCTTTAACCTTCTCACCAATTTGCTGCGCGTCATACAATACTTCTTGAATATCGTTCTGCAAAGTAGAAATCCCCCTACGCCTTAACTATGTTTATGAGTGTACCAGTGCTTCTTATTCGTTGCCGGCCCTTATGAACAACACGTCTTTGGTGTGCGTCTCCGTAAGAGCATGACTTGACCTGCGGATGCCCGGAATCCAGAGCAATCTCCCCGCTGCATCGAACAGCAAAGGATAAAGCTCCCGCTTCAGCGGCGCAATTTTCTCATCAACGAACATATCTTGCACTTTTTTTGAACCATTTAATCCTAAAACCTGAATTCTGTCCCCCGGCCGCCGATTTCGAACGACAAGCGGATACGATAACTCCGAAGCATCGAATATAGCCTCGTAGCGCGACATCGGTTTGCGGCCCTCTAAAGCCGAAGTACGGACGATCTCGAATGTCCACCCGCATGGCTCCACCACAAGACCGGTTGTCCCCATGCCTACCTCGTACATATAGGCGCCCGTCTCGCTTGACGCAAGCTGCGTCTCGCTAATCCATCGCATCCTATCGTATTCTCGAGCACAGCGAATGCCCGCTCCGGCATCGATCCGCCAGGTTGCAGGGGCATGAGCGGAAGCGGCAAGCCTCATCGTCTCAATCTGCTCGAAGGATATCTTTTCCGTTTCCTTAGAAAGATAACTTAATATTAGTTTAATCAATCTCCTTTGTAAAGCGACGTGGAGACCGTGCAAATCGTTGCAGCTAATCGCGCATTCATTGGGGGATAACGTAACGAGCTGCGCAAATAACGCTTCGGTTTGTTTCTCCATCCACTCGTCCTCCGCTCCCGCTACTTCGGCAAGCCGTTGAAGCGATTGGGACAGCTGCGGGTTATGCTTGGACAGATACGGTAAAATATCTAGCCGAATAATATTTCGGAAATAATGGCGTTCCTTGTTGCTGCTGTCCGTGCAGTAAGGAATATGATAGTCCTCGCAGTAACGCAGAAGGTCTGACTTGTTCATACGAAGCAGCGGGCGAATAAGTTCCACGTTTTTTTCTCTTCTTTTGCTAAGCATTCCAGCGAGCCCAGTTAAGCCCGTTCCGCGGATCAAACGCATAAGGACCGTTTCGGCTTGGTCATCCGCGTGATGGGCAAGCGCAATCTTCGAGGCGCCGTAGCGCGCCGAAACTTCATGCAGAAAAGCGTAACGCTTCTCGCGGGAAGCAGCCTGACCGTTCATGCGCGTCTCCTCTATATAGGCCGGCATGTCGAGCGTGACCGTCTCGCAAATCACCCCAAGCTGCTCCGCGTAAGCCCGAACGACCATCAGCTCATGCGCGGATTCCTCTACCCGGAACCCGTGGTTCACATGAGCCGCTATAACAGTTAAACGGTTTTCCTTCGATAAAACAGATAGCATATGTAAAAGCGCCATTGAATCCGGTCCGCCGGATACCGCCACTACGATACAGTCGCCGGCAGACCAAAGCCTGCGCTCCACGGCCGCCTTCTCAAGTTCGTTTCGCAGATTCATAGGTAGTTCCTCACCTTCATTTCCCGTTCCCTGCCCCTGCTGCTACAGCACATTACGCAGCAGCCAATATGCCGATGTTCCGAGCAATACGGCAGAAGCAACCGCGAGACCCTTCAGCCACCTTGGCGTCGAAGAGGCTCTGTGCGTATCTCGCCGATGCATTAATAATCGCCAAGCCGCAGCCGCATCGCCTGCATCCGTAAATTGCCCGGCAAAAGCCTTCCGCAGCCAGCTTGAAACCGGCTTTAAAGCCGGACTCGATTCGACTAATTGCATAAGCTCGATTGCAGATCGGTTTTGCGGCAAAAGCTCAGCTATTAGCTGATGCAGGCGCTTTGGTTCATGCAGCTGTATGCAGAGCATGGCAAAGGAAAAGAGATCGTATCTCGGATCGGCCGACCGCGAGCCTTCGTTCCAGTAGCCGCGATCATAGATTTCAGTGAATTGGCGAATGCTCTTGCCCAACGCCGTCACCCCGCCATAATCAACAAGCTCAACATATCCATAGTCGGCTACCAGCACATTCTCAACCTTCAAATCGCCAAATACCCAGCCTGCTTGATGCAGCTTGTCCAGCTTGCCCAGTAGATTCAAGCCAACCAGCGGAAACCATTCCGTTCCCTGCTGCTTCAAGTACTCATTCACCTTGGCACCAAGCACATAGCGCATAACATAAAAAGGATATTCCTTCCCGTCCGGGCCATACAAATCATCGACGTCAAAGAGATAGGACTCTTGCACGCGCTGCTTCTGCTTCGCGATAGACTGCAATACATTGATTTCGGATTGAAGATCAAGCGCATCCATTCCAAGCTTCATCGCATACCAGTTGCGGTCGCGCTGTACGAGATATACTTTACCGTTTGCGCCCTCTCCAAGCAACCTTTCCACCCGGTACCGCCCTTGCCTCCACTTTCCGTTCACTACCATGCCCCGGCGAAGATCAACCTTAAACGACGTAGTCACTCATCATCCCATCCGTTTCATCTCTGCTCTGTCTACCATAAGCTCCCTTGCGATAAAAATCAACAATCTGCATAATCGCAGGGCCGGTTGGCGTCGTTCCACCCATTTGCAGTTTCGGGAAAATGGCATGCACGCCGTTCAGGTGAGTCGTCCAGTCTAAATCCATCACGCAATCATCGCCATGCCTCGAACCCGGAAAATGAAAGACCGAAATCTCGCTTTTCCCTTGCCTTGCTTGAAGGCTGAGCATCAAATCACGTATAGCTTCCTCCACCGCCGCAAGCTTCGGCTTCATGCTGGCGCTCGCATCAATGAGCAGCGCCACCTGCAGGCTTGACGTTTCCCCAAGCTCATCAATCACGCGCACCACATCGCCGCGCTTCTCCGGCGGCAGCGCCTCAATCGATCCATTTCCAAGGACATGCTTCAGTTCCTTCTGCACGGCCAGTTGAATTGTCTGCACGACAGTCTTGCGTGTCATCATCTGTACGGTCTGCGACAGCTGGCGCATATTGACCATCCTGCTTAACCCGCCGCCCGCACGCGCAATTTCATCGATTTCCGCGGCGCCCAGCTCTCCTACGTCGCCATGATCCAATACGCCAACCACATTAACCGAAATGCCATCCGACTGCGCATGCGCGGCAGCAACCACCGGACTGAGCCCGACATTGGAGCAGCCATCCGTAATCAACAATATTTGTTTCATAATCGTTTACCCTCCTAAAGTGTTTGAGAATCAAACACAGCTTCGTAAGCATAGGCTTTGTGTTTGAGAATCAAACACAGCTTCGTAAGCGCAGGCTTCGCCCAAGCCTTCCTATTAGCTTTGCCTTTTTTAAGAGGGTTAAACAGCTAGTCTAGCAAAAAAGAAACATAATCACCGTTATGCCTGCTTTCATCTATCCGGTACCTGCATTATGTAAGACCAACATTTTTATATCATTCTCTGCTCTAGCATTATGTACGCTTTACAATTTATCGAGCCGTTTCACACCCTCCATAGTGAGGTAATTAGAAATAAATAGAAATCTTTTTGTGCTCATAATCAAAAAGAAGCCCCATGACCGCCAGCCGCAACTCAGCCGACAGACAAAAGGGCTACAGCCTAACCTCCAAGCGATTGAATCAAACGCCAGCTCACCGTTCTGACGTTCACTCTGCATGGCTTTAAAAATAGTATCAGCTCACCGTCCTTGGACGCTCCATACGTGTTACCCCAGGGAAGCGGAACGAAGCCCACTCCGGCAAATGCTTATCAATCCGCGCAACTACTACCGTCATATCGTCAATAATCTCTCCATTATGGTGGCGTACCACCTTCTCGAGCAGCGCGTCCGCCATTTCCTGAGGATCTTCCGTCTCCAGCTCGTTAATAATACGCTTCATCCAGAGCTCCTTATTAACCGCAAGCCCTGGCGCATCGTAAATGCCGTCGCTCATCATGACAAGGGTGTCGCCCGATTGCATTTGCATAGTTACAAAGTCGACGTCGATATCCTGAAGAATGCCGATAGGTAAGTTATTAGCAGTGATTGGAATAACCTCATTTCCTCGTTTAATAAAGCTTGGAGTAGAGCCTATTTTCATAAACGTCGTTTGCGCCGTATACAAATCCACGATCGCTAAATCGACGGTAGCAAATACTTCATCGGATGAACGCAATAAGAGCACGGAATTTACTGATTTCACTGCCAGCTTCTCATCCATGCCGGACTGCAGCAGCTGCTGGAGAATCGATAACGCCGCACTGCTTTCCTGCCGCGCGCGCTCGCCATTTCCCATGCCGTCGCTGATTGCGACCGCAAACTTTCCGTTTCCAAGCTCAACCATGCTAAAGCTGTCCCCTGACAGCAGATCTCCTCCCTTGGCGGCGCCCGCAATTCCGGTTTCTACCTCATATTGCTTCGCCGAGCCAAAAGCCACCAGCGTCGGCTCACCGCTTCTCGTTGGGGGAAACTCGGATTTTACTGCGATATGCTCACCCAAGATATCGCTTAACAGCGGCGCAATAATTTTCCGGCATTCGTCGTAGCCTGGTCCAAACGAATGATATACCTCTATATCCACATTCCCCTCCTCTAAGCTCACAATATCAATACCCTGTACGGATAACCCCAGTCCTTCCACCGCCTCTCGTATTTGCTCCTCTTGTAAATGCAGCGTCTGCCCCTCCCGTTTAATTTCTTTTGCCAAATCCTCCATGACCTGCGACACGCCTTGCAGTTGATCCGCCACAAGTTGGCGAGAGTCGTATATTTGTTTCTTCCAGTGCATATTATTTTGGTATAGCTCGTATTGCTGGCTCATGTCTACAAGCACCTGCGACGATTTGACGCAATGCGCAGACCAGGCTTTCGGTATTTCTTTGCCAGACGGAACTCGTTTCTCCTCCACGACCGTCATCATATCCGTCATCATTTTGTACGTATGAAAGAACTTGTCCTCCCAGCAAGCGTTTTGCCTATGGCAGCTGGAACAGCTGCGCTCAGCAACCGCATTCATAAAGTGGCCGATCTCTTCCTCCTTATTTATGGTCGTTACACTGTTATTGAGCTGCCCGAAGCTGCGGGACAACTGTTGAAACACCTCCGAATATTGGGATACGCGATCCGCCGTCACCTCCCGGACTCTCTTCGCATAGTCATGCTGCGACTTCGCATGCTCATTCGTTCCTGGCACGTACCGGGAGATCGTACGAATCATGCTGCGCGGTGTCAGCATAAGCAGCGTCGCGGCCGCTACCGATTCCCAAGTCGAGCTCATAACATCGGCCTGGCTCCCTACATATATGGATAAAATCGACGTCCCAAGCAACATTCCGAATGCCGCTGCCATTTTGCCGCCGTCACGCAGCAAGCCAGCGAGCAATCCCGCAAAAGCGAGTAAGCTCATTTGAACGACTGCACCAAAGTCAGCCAAGCTTAGAATGAGTCCTGCAACAACACCGACCGAAGCGCCTAACGGTGCGCCGCCTGCGAGCGCAAAGAGCAGCAGCATATAACGAGACATCACATGTTCAGCCGAGAGCCCATAGAACACCCAGCCGACTGCCCCTGTCATGACAGAAGCGAGCAAGATCATCAAACATATAATTTCTTCGTTTTTGAGCGACGCGGATTTTTTGGTCATCGTAAGCACGGGAATCGCTTGAATGAAAACCAAAGTAAGCACAAATCCGAGCGCGGCCTCCACCACAACGAGCATGAAATTGTACCAGCTTAGCTCGTCCCCGATAAACACGCTAAACATCTGTACGAGCAGCGTTGACGCAAATACCAGAATCGGCGCCGACGACAGCTCTGCCCTCTCGTACGCCTCCAGTCCCTTCAGGAACAGGAACAGCACCGCAATCTCCATGGCGATCCACATGGGTGCCGGGTCAGCGGCAAGCCAGCTGCCTGCTACCAGGGATACGGCCACCCAAGGATATATATCCCTTCTCATAAAGTAAATAACGGCAAAATAAGCAATGGCAAACGGCATTAGCGATTCAAGGATAACCGCTCTTCCTAATAAGAAAGCTACACCCACTAGTAAAAATGTCCACTTTTTGGCCAAAATGACCTGAATGAACCGGCGCGCTGCCGCCCATTCCCGCCCTTTCTGCATCATCGTCTGAGCCAATCCAGTCCGTTTCATACCGGGAAGCACAACCGTGTTCTCCTTTTCCATGAGCAGACACCACCATTTCCGAATGTAATGTGTTTTTCATTATAGGAGGTTGTCCGCATGAAGTTTGTCAGTTAACGTAACACGCACAAAAATTTTTTCCGACAAAAATAAATGGCGCTTTCACCTCTGTCAGCATGCCGTCAAACTTATGCCCCGTATAGGTTTGACGTGCATAACGCGTAGGCGCTTCGTATATAACCGACAACAAATTATGTGCTGCATTCCTTTCATATGATGGCGAATCGACGTTGTAATGTGTCGGGAATGAAGGAGGATGAGAGAAAAGTATTTTTATCCGGCCGCTGCCCGGCTTATATACGACAATGACCGTGCCAAAGCATTGAAAACACAGCCATTCACGTGCATATACAGACTTTAGGTCCTGCTTCGACAGCATTTGGTAAGCGCTTTCTAAAATATTTGCCCACAGCCATACCGCAGAACGCAAAAAAAGCAGAACCGGTTAGGTTCTGCTCCATGTATAGGTTTATGACAATCCAGCTTATACCCGCTTGGCACCGCGTCCGCCGCGTTTGCCCTCCGTATTCTTCTTCAAAGAGGAGATGCGCTCTTCGCTGTCTTTCAGGAACCGTGACACTTTATCCTCGAATGACGGTTTACCGTATGCCGGTCTGCCAGCCGATTGCTTGTTGAAGGGACGTCCGCCGCCACCGCCGCCGCCACCGCGGTTGAAACGTTCGCCACCACCACCACTACCGCCAGTGCTTCCACCGCCGCCTCCGCTATGACGCTCGCGTTGTTGTGGCGCTGGTTGGCCTTCTGGCCGGTCAATGGCTTGCTTAATGGAAAGCCCGATCTTTCCGTCTTTGTCCACGTTGATCACTTTTACTTTCACGACATCGTCGATTTTCAGGTGATCCTTCACGTCTTTGACGTAATTATCAGCAATTTCCGAAATGTGAACAAGACCCGTGACACCTCCCGACAAGTCGACAAATGCCCCAAAATGCGTAATGCCTGTCACTTTTCCTTCTAACTTAGCGCCCACTTCAATTGCCATAAAATAAAATGTTCCTCCCTAAAAGTTATGCGAAGCAAAACTGAATTCATAAGCATATGCTAAAAGTTTTGCGAAAACGCTATTAACGTGATTATAACCGAACCGTTCAAGTAAGGTCAACAGACGTTCACCCGATTTGAAGCCCTATTTAATCACTGAAAATCTGTTGCGCGCCCTTCTTAACCATGCCCTGCTCTTTCGTTGCTAGCTGTTCGATATATTCTGGGTCGTTTAACCGTTCAATTTGACGTTTGAGCTCTTCGGTTTCTTTGGAAGAAGCATCAATCTGCCCTTGGATTGTAGTTAGCTTTACGCCGGTAGCGTCCTTCTGCTGCATTTGGCCGAAGATCGTATACGCCGCCCAACCCATAAATAGCACGATGAACATCATCCAAAGTTTAAACCGGCGTTTTGTGCCAGCATTCCCTGGCGCCTTATTATCAACTGCTGCTGCCATGAGCGGTGTTACCTCCTAAACCATTTGCTCCACAATCGAGCGATTAGTTGTCCCATTTTGCTGAACCTCTCGGCCGCTTGCCATTCGGATAGATAAAGAGATAACCCGCGCCCAAGCGGGCGAGTTACTGGTCTTACCATCCAAACAAACAATTTCCAAAATGGACGCACTAATTGTATCACAATTTTTAATATGAAAATAGTGAGCGCGGACCCAAATGCAAAAATAACTAGAACCATTTTGTAGAGTAAAAGCAAAGGCTTCACGATCAGGATGTCCAGGCATCGGAGTACGAAGGAAATTAGCTTCCTCACCGCTCCAATCAGCCATTTGACGGCTGCGATGACCATTCTGCTAAACAAAAAATAATAGATTACGATGCCAATAGCCAGTCCGATAAAAACGTACGCCCGCACCTCGCCGTTGTTGCTGGCGTACAACACCCGAAAGACGACTAGCGCCGCCGCCATCCAGTAGATGACGTCAAGCACGGGAAGCCACCAGCGCGGGAACTTGAGCTCATTCGTCACGACCCGATAGCCGTCGAATACCGTTCCCATGCCGAGGCCCGACAGCAGCATGACTGCCATCGTTAACCACTGCATGCTGAGCGTCACTTAAACAGCTTCCCGAACAGCCCTTTTGATTTTGAAGAGGTATTATTGCCGTCCATATAGGCGAGCGAATGGACAAGCCCCTCAATTGCGACCATTCCTTGTTCAAGGCTAAGATGCTTCATATGCAAATTTTGGCCCTTTACCGCCAGGTAGCCAAGCTCTGTCTCGAGTAGAAACTCCTCGCTGTCGAAGCTCTCCACGTTCACGACTCCGGTAAGCTCCAGCAGCTTTCGATTTAGCATTTTGACTTCCTGGCGCTTCTGCCCCTTGCCTTGGTCAACCATAGACTCGTCCTCCGCTTCGTTAACATGTCTAGGCGCAACGGCTATCGCCGGCCTGCGGCGGCGCAGCATTCGTTTCGCTATTAATATAAGGGGCGATAAGCGATAAGCTTCTCCTGCCTTATATTTTAAGACTAGCTTATGGGGCGGGGACGAGATTTAGAACTATTCTGCTTGATCCATAGGTTCCAGGGACTGCTCTTTCATTTCCGTCTTCACCTGCAGAAAAACTAATAGCAGCACGATCGCAATCAGCTGAATGAGCCAATCAAAGCATATATCAAACAGCGCAGCCGTTATCCAGGATTCATTCGCAAGGAAAGAGAATAACGCGATCAGAATGGCAAAAAGCACTGCAAACGCAGCGTAACCTCCTAGCGCATACAAGACGAATTTAAAGTAACGCCTGCGCGCCAGCTCCCGGCATACCGTCAGCGGGTTGATCCTCGACGTATCCATAACCGAAACAACGACCGGCAGGAGCATGAGCCAAACCGCGAACAACAAGCCCGGAACTACAAACATCACAATTCCGGCGGCAATCACGGCGCCATTCAAAAAGCTGTACACGATCATTCGCGGCCATTTGCGCAAACCCCAAAGAAGGGATGCTTGGATACCGGCACTTTCTCCCGACATCCGGCCAAGAATAAAGTGAATGACCATTGGCGTTATAGCGCTCAGAAACAATAAATAAACCAGGCTATCCATCCGGCTGCCCGGTAAAAAGATTTCACTGTCCGACGGTTCAAAAAAATAGTAATTTTTGATTATCTCGACCGGAACAGCCATTATGGCTGCGATAAACAGAATAGGCAGCGCGTTTTTTAAGAAGAGAGCAACCGCATGCTTGAGCAAAGAAAAACCCTTCCGCCGATAATCGGGAACAGGGAGTTGCAGATGATTCATCGCTTAATCCTCCGAATAAATAAACCAAATTCATGATAATGAAACAATGAAATTCAAAAAAAGCTGTTTACTGGCCTTATGCCATACAAAAAGGCCGCCTACAAGTTTTTATGCTTGTAAGCAGCCTCGTTGTCATTGCTATTTTTCCCAGTCGAGCGTATTCTCGCGCTGGCGTTGTTCTTCTTTCACCAAGGTATACAGCTCTCCGGCTTCATCCTTACGGGTCGTCTCCGCAATTCGCTCAACGCGTACGGTTACGATTTTTTGACCGTATTGGATTTGGAGCTCATCACCGACTTTGACGGCGCTGCTGGCTTTCGCTTCGCGGCCGTTGATCCATACGCGTCCTTGCTCGGAAACATCCTTCGCAACGGTACGGCGTTTGATCAGCCGGGATACCTTAAGAAATTTATCTAATCGCATAAATTATTGGATAGCTTCTTTCAACTTGTTGCCTGCTTTGAATGCAGGAACTTTTGCTTCCGAGATTTCGATTGGAGCGCCTGTTTGCGGGTTGCGGCCCGTGCGTCCAGCACGTTTGCGAGTTTCGAAAGTACCGAAGCCGATCAATTGTACTTTGTCGCCGCCTGCAAGTGCATCTGTAACTTCGCCCAAGAAGCCGTTAAGTACTGCTTCTACGTCACGTTTAGTCAAACCGCTTTTTTCTGCAATGTTGTTGATCAAGTCTGTTTTGTTCATTATAAAATCCTCCTAATTGTTTACCGTTATTTGTGGTCGACGCTGAAAGCGCCGCCGTTGCTTCAAATTCTTACTCTCACGAAGAATACTTATTCTGCCTACTAGCAATTAAATCCTGCCGCTATTTGAAATTTTTTTGCGATTGGTGCGGAATAAAGGCGATTCATGACGAAATGAAAACAATTATTGACGCTTAGCCTCTTCCCACCAACGATCCATTTCTGTTAAATCAGTCTGGTCAAATTGCTTGCCGCTTATACGAAGCTGCTCCTCAATATACGCAAATCTATTGCGAAATTTTTTGTTCGTACGCGAAAGCGCCTCTTCCGGATCGGCATGGATGAAGCGAGAGGCATTGACAACCGCAAACAGCAAATCGCCAAGCTCGGAGGCCTGCTCCTCTTCGGACTGTGAAGCAATCGCTTCGCGAAGCTCTGCGAGCTCCTCTTCAATCTTGTTAAGCACCGGATCAAGCTCGTCCCAATCAAAACCTACCTTGGCTGCTTTTTTCTGAAGCTTATAAGCTTTCATCAGGGCTGGCAGATCAGGCGGAATACCATCAAGCACTGATGTTCGGCTCACATCAGTCCCTTTCATCCGTTTCTCCTCGGCCTTCATTTGTTCCCAATTGACCAGCGCCTCTTGTGAATTGCTGGCGCCCAGCTCTCCAAATACATGCGGATGGCGGAAAATAAGCTTCTCGTTAAGTGATTGTATCACATCATAGACCGAAAATGCGCCTGTCTCTTCTTCCATTTGGCTGTGAAGCATCACTTGAAGGATAACATCTCCAAATTCTTCCTGCATGCCGTCGGGATCATCGTTGTCGATCGCTTCGAGCGCTTCATACAGCTCCTCGATAAAATTTTTGCGAATCGACTGATGCGTTTGCTCACGATCCCACGGACAGCCCTCGGGACTGCGCAGGATGGATACAATCTCATGCAGACGCTCGAAGGAGCGATTGCGAAGCGCCGCGTCATCCGAACGCGGCACCCAAATGAGCGACAAGTTGCCGTAGCCCGGCGTACGGTCAAGCTCATAAAGCGGAACGCGAAGGATCTGCTGTTCGGACTCCACGCCCAGTGCATGTCCGACAACTACTTCGTAATCGTCGGGATATCGCTCCATCAACGCGAGCTTTACATCGGATGCCGTGTAAGTATCGTATACTTGGCCGATTAGCGTATGTAACTGCGGCTGCAGGAGAGAAGGCTGCAGCTCCGCCGCATCAAGCAGCGCAAAGCCTTCAATGGGATCAATGCCCAAACTGACGAACGCTTGATCCAGAAAGCTCTCGCCCCCGATAATTTGCAGCGAAATGCCCGCTTCCGGGCACTGCTCGCGCAGCAGCTGAACCGTGCGCTCGGCCACCATCGGGTGGCCGGGCACCGCGTAAACGACAACCGGGCTCTCTCCGGCAGTCATGCTTTTGGCTTCGGCGACCAATGTATCCGCAATGGCCTTGTACACATCGGGGAATGAATCATGCTGTTCGTATAACGCGTCGAATGAGGTATAGGCAATGCCGTTTTCATTCAGCAAAGATAGGGCGGGATGCTGCGCGGTGCGAACAAAAACGCGCTCTGCCGCCTGCAGTCTGCGCCATACGCCCAGCGTCAATTGATCCGGATCGCCTGAGCCGAGCCCGACAACGGTAAGGTGTGGAGTTGCCATCCTTCTTTAGCCTCCTTGGAATGATAGGTTTGATAGTCATGTCGGAGTCGAAGCCGCTTGGAGCCGGCCCCTCGCAAAAATAGGATGCCGAGCGCCGAATGACGATTATTTTCTGTACATGCGATACGTTTCATTTCATCATGACAAATATTACTTTATATAGCGGCGCCCCGCAACGTCCTCTGCAGGGCTAGCCCTCATCCCGCGCCCGCGGCATAATCCGCCAGCGCTGCAGCCGGGCGGCAAGCATGCCGCCGCCCGGCAACGCGCGCAATTCGCGCGCGCTTAAAGCGCCGCCGCGCAAGGCCGCGGCGCCGAAGGCGCAAGCGCCGACGGCTACGCACGTCAGCGCAAGCGCAGCTGCTGCCGCCCGAGGCGGCAGCCCGCCCAGCGCTGCGCCCAGCGCCCGCTCGGCGACAGCTAGCGCCGCGGCCATGACCGCGAGCGCAAGGCCCGTGCCTGCGGCGGCGTTTCCGAGCAGCGGCCGGCGTCTTTTCACCCCCGCGCTCCGCCGCTCTTTCCAGCTGCCGGCGAGCGATGCTCCCGCTTCGGCCGCTTTATAGCGGACCGCGACCGTTCCGAGCAACGCAGCCGCCGTTAAGGCCGCAATACCCGCGATTGCTGCGCCTTCAATGCCGTATAAAGGCACCAGTACGGCATTCAATACACCTTTTAGCAGCGCTGCTGCAAGCAGCAGCAGAGCGGGAATACGCACCGCGCCAAGCCCCTGAAGCACAGGCGCCGTTATGGCATTCACGCAGCCGGCAAGCGCGGTGCAGCCAACGAGCGCAAAAGCATAGGTACCCGTCGAATCCTCGTAAAGCATAATATTAAGCGGTCCTGCCAGCATAGCTAGGCCAATTGCGGCCGCCGCACCGATCGCCCACGCCGCCCTTTCGACAAACGCAAGCTGCATCCGCAGCTGCCCGTATGCTCCCCGCATTCTTGCGAGAGCCAGGCCCGGGACGAGCGCAGCCGCCGCGGCGCCGGCAACCATGACAACCAGCTGTACCAGCGGCTGTGCCCGGCTGTATATTCCGAATAATGCCAAGGAACCGTCTTCCGACGCTCCCCCGTCCTGTAGCAGCCTCGGAACCATAAAAGCATCCACAACGCCAAGAACGGGAACCACCACCGCTCCAAGCGCGACGGGCAGCGCAATCGCCGCAAGCTTTTTCATCTCTTCCCGCAGCATGCCTGCCTTAGATGAAAGCCGTCCTCTTCTGCGCCCCCGCCATAAATAAAAGGCAAGAACCGCAAGGGACGCGCATGCGCCGAAGGCCGATCCGCTCATGACGCCGGCCGCAACCGTAGATTCGCCCCAGCCGGCGGACCAGCCCAGAGCAAGAACAAGGAGCATGACGGCCACGCGGATCATCTGCTCCGCAACCTGCGATGCAGCCGATAATCCCATTCTTCCAAGCCCCTGCGTATAGCCTCTTAATGCGGCAACAAACGGGGCCAATAACAGCGCGAACGACACGGAGCGTATGGCGCCTGCGGTCTCGGAATCGCCGATCCATCCGGCTGCCCGGTCCGCCCCGGACCACATGAAGCCAAAAGCCGCAATGCCCGTTATGCCAAGCAGCAACAGCGCAGCGTATAAGGTTCGCCTTACGCCCTCCGGATCATCTCCCTTGCGCAGCCTTTCGGCAATGAGCAGCGATACGGCCGTTGGCAGGCCTGCGGTTGCGAGCACGGCAGCCAGCTGATAAAACGGATATACCGCATTGTATATGCCAAACACGCGGTCTCCCGCCAGGTTTTGCAGCGGGATTTTTTGAAAAACGCCGATAAGCTTAGATAATAATGCCGCGCCTGCCATTAACACGACGCCGCTTGTCATCAGCCGCTTCGAGCTGCGGGCAACCCGAACACGGCTCTCGGCAAGCGAATCCACCGTTTTCACCGTCTCCGCTGAATGGCCTCTTTCCCCCGGCTCACGGTTCATTCCCCACACTCCTGCCTATCCCTTGATTGATATTGGTATCTATTATACCTCACAATCGCAAACGTTGAAAAAGCTTCCCCAATCGAGATTTCTCTCGATCAAAGAAGCTGTCATTTTCCTTTTTCATGCTTTTTCATGCTTTTTCAAGCATCTGTCTAGCTTTTTTAAAGCATAGCCAGCGCATAATGCTCTTCTACTGCTCCATCTGCTTAGCCAAAAAGCCCGCAGCCGTCTCCGCCATTTTCGTTTCCATATTCGCCATTTTCACGGATTCGTCCTTGCTAAGCAGTACGACCGTACCGATCGGATCACCGCCCGCGATGATCGGCGCAATAACGAAGGAGCTGTAAGTTTCCTGCGTATCCTTCACGATCTCGAAAGCCCCGCCGTTTGCTTCGGCCTGCGTTTTGCGGTTTTCCATGCAGCTCTCCAGCACGGAGCCCACTTGTTTATCCAACAGTTCTTTCTTAGAGGCACCTGCGACAGCGATTATGGTATCCCGGTCCGTGATCAATGTAATGTGGTTCGTGCCCTCAAATAGGGACTCTGCATATTCTTTCGCAAAGTCGCCAAGCTCGCCGATAGGAGAATATTTTTTCAAAATAACTTCGCCATCACGGTCTACAAATATTTCTAGAGGGTCACCCTCGCGAATACGCAGTGTACGGCGGATCTCCTTCGGAATCACCACACGCCCGAGATCATCGATGCGACGTACAATTCCAGTTGCTTTCATTTCTTGTTGCCCCGCTTTCCTAGAGGATTTTGAATCGACTGGATTTTTGCAGCTTGTTTATAACGAAGAAGAAACTTCCTTCAAGAGATTTTGAATCTGACCATAGTATTCATCCGCTCCCAAATTCTTATGCACGGATTACAGTTCCAGCCAAACGTTCCATCTCTTTTTGAAAAGGCCGCCGAATCGTTCACTAAGCCTCCGCGTTTCCGCTTCCTTATTATCCTTTTTCAGCATTCCCCATTTCTCCCTTATGCTTGCATGCGGCGAAGATTCATTTCCATCCTCGCTTCCCGTTCAGCGTTTTGGCCCTTTAAACAGAAAACACCCTGCCGCTCCGGTAAGAGCTGCAGGATGTCTAAAAAACATGGCGATTACAATGATGCCGAGCACCCTTAGAAAACGTTGTTGTTTCATCATCATTATCCCTCCTATATTTCATTGCTAAGGATTCCGCCAAGCAGAAATCGATGATATGGCGTTAGTGCTTAAGAAGCTGTGCCAGCTCCCGTTTCAGGGAAAGAAAATCAGGATGCTCGCGAACCTCCGTCGTGCGCCCTTCCGGAAGCTCTACGCGGAATTCCTTCAAAATCCGTCCAGGGCCCGCTCCCATAACGACAATCCGCTGCGATAAGAAAATTGCCTCGTCAATATCATGCGTAATGAAGAGAACCGTTGTCTTTTCCTTCTCCCATACCTCCAGCAGCATCTCTTGCATTTCAAGCTTCGTCTGCGCGTCAAGCGCGCCGAACGGTTCATCCATCAAGAGCACCTTCGGCCGGTTAGCCAGCGCACGCGCGATGGCAACCCTTTGCTTCATGCCGCCCGAGAGCTGCTTTGGGTAAGCTTTATCGAAGGATTCAAGCCGAATGACCTTCAAAAAATAGTTCGAAATTTTCCGCCGCTCCAAAATAGGCACGCCCTTAAGCTTCAGCCCGTATTCAATATTCTCGCGCACGGTTAACCACGGAAACAAAGTATAGCCTTGAAACACCATGCCCCGGTCAGCCCCCGGCCCGATAATATCCTCCCCGTCTACCTGGAGCGATCCGCCGCTTGGCTCATCCAGGCCTGCCACCATGCGAAGCAGCGTCGACTTGCCGCAGCCGGAAGGCCCCACGATCGTAAGGAATTCATTTTGGCCGATGGTCAGGTCGATGCCCTGAAGCGCCTCAAACCGGCTTTTTTTCGACTCGTATACCTTCTGCAATCCCTCAATTTTTATCGTTCCGTTTGTCGATTCAGCTTCCAGCATAGGATCACTCCCAACGTTTTTTTAAAATATGAAAAGCCCGGGAGAGAATCTCCCAGGCTTTTATCCTTCCGTGTTATACAGCCCGGGAGTCAGCAAAGCATCCGCGTTCCATACGCCATCTCTCGGACCAGATCTTAAACGCATTGACACGCACCCTCATTTGCGAGGCACGGCAAACGGTTCAAACGGAACCCTAGACGGCTTTTTTGCTCTCACGGTGAACTGCTTGTGAAAGCCGATATTCAATTGTGATGAAACCTAACGTTAATTCGTAGTATAGTGCGAAACGTCCGTTTTTGTCAATTGTTATGTTAGATTTTATTACATTAAATCCATTCATATCGCTTAAAAAGTAAAAAAAGCGGCCATCGACTAAAGCCGACAACCGCCTGCAACTATTCACGCTATTTACGCCATCGGAATAATGCTATTCCTCTTCTTTGTTAGGCCGTTTCAGCCTGCCTGCCTTGCCCAGCGCTTCTCTCAGCAAAAATTCAATGTGCCCATTGACGCTCCGAAATTCATCTGCTGCCCATTGCTCAAGCGCACGATGAAGATCAGGATCCAATCGAAGCGGAAATGCTTTCTTTTCCTTTGCCATATTAATCAGCCTCTAGCCGTACAGCGTTCCTGTATTAATAACAGGAGTAGCGGCACGATCGGACACGATCGATACCATTAAATTGTTCACCATCGCCGCCCGGCGCTCATCGTCTAGGCTGATCCCGTTCTCTTCAAGCTGGCGAAGCGCCATATCCACCATGCCAACCGCGCCCTCCACGATTTTCGAGCGCGCGGCCACGATTGCAATCGCCTGCTGCCGCTGAAGCATCGCACTGGCAATTTCCTGCGCATAGGCCAAATGCGTCAGACGCGTCTCAAGCACCTTAACCCCCGCAACCGCTAGACGGTTCTGCAGCTCACGGTTAAGCTCGGCCGCTACCTCATCGGCATTTCCCCTTAGCGATACAGCCGCATCATCGGAAAAGGTATCATACGGATATTGCGCCGCAATATGCCTGACCGCTGTCTCGCTCTGTATTTCAACAAACCGCTCATAGTTATCGACATCATAGCTTGCTCTTGCCGTATCCATGACCTTAAACACAACAACCGCCCCGATTTCAACGGGATTCCCTTCGGCATCATTTACCTTCAGCGTCTGGCTGTTAAAATTGCGAACTTTCAGCGAAATGTTCGTTTTGTTCGTTAGCGGCAGCACCATCCAGAGGCCGCTCTCAAGCACGGAGCCCATATACGTTCCGAAAAACGTGACAACCTTCGCCTCATTAGGCTGTACGATCATAAGAGAGGACATACAGATTGCGGCTAAAAGCACTAAAAAGATGCCCGCACCGATCCCAAACGGCGACACACTGTCTTTGGATGCCTCGTAAATGATCAAAAACGCGCCGCCGGCAGCCGCCGCCAAAGAAAATAACAGCGCTAAATACCCGCTTACGTACCAAGCCTTCTTTTCGTTCATTGCATTTCGCCCCTTCGCCTGCAAGTAATTTATATTATTATGATATAAAAATGATATCACTTTTTACAATAATAAGCAATTGCAGTTTTACCCAGTGAATATAAAAATAATGGGCGGAGGAAAACCTCGTAAGCTATAGAATTCCATACCTAAGACTTAATACCGAAAAACAATTGATCCTGACACTAATGTCAGCGTTTATACTCATCCTAGACCATTCCATTTATCCGGGGGCTCGCTATGAAAATCGGTGAATTATCGCATTTGACGGGTGTTAGCGTCCGTTCCTTGCGTCATTACGAGAAAAAAGGCTTAATCGCTTCCGTGCGTCTCCCTAACGGCTACCGCGACTACTCCCCGCTCACAACCGAGACAGTGGACACGATAAAGCTCTATTTGAATCTCGGCTTAACCACGGAACAAATTGCGGCATTCCTTACCTGTGTGCTCAAGAACAAAGAGGCATTCTGCGCCGAGGTTTTACCGGTTTACCGCAAGAAATTAGCCGACATTGAACATCAGCTCAAGCAATTGGATCAAATTAAAACGAATTTAATCGATCGGATCAACTCCCTCCAGCAGGAGGAGCAGGTCAAGAACGAATAGAACGATTTAAATACCGAAACAGCAAAAAAAGCGCCTTCTCTTAGGGGGCGCTTTTACATTAGTAACAACTGCTTTGCTATACGGTCAAATATTTACGGATCACTTCATCGTCAAGCGACTCTAAGCCACCCTCCCATGCAATGGCACCCTTCTCCAGCACATAGAAGTAATCGCCAACGCTCTTCACAAAATCAAGGCTCTGCTCCACCAGCAGGATTGCGGCCTTGCCTTCAGCTTTAATCGAACGAATAACATCGCGTATATCGTCTACGATAGAGGGCTGGATGCCTTCGCAAGGCTCATCCAGCAGCAGAACCTCCGGCTTCGATGCAAGCGCTCTTGCGAATGCAAGCTGCTGCTGCTGCCCGCCGCTCAGATCTCCCCCCCGGCGCGTATACATGGCCTGCAGCACAGGAAACTTCGCAATCGCCTCCTCCGGCACGGCAGACAGCTTTGCCCGCGAAGCCTCCAGTCCCAGCAGCAAATTCTCATACACCGAAAGCTGCGCAAATATTTCCCTTCCTTGCGGTACGTAGCCAATTCCGCTCTTTGCCCGCAGCCCGGGCGCCTTCTTCGTCAAGTCAGCGCCATTGTAGGAGACAGAGCCTTCGCGCGCCTTCAGCAGCCCCATAATGCTTTTCATCAGCGTCGTCTTGCCGACCCCGTTACGTCCCAGCAGACAGACAACCTGCCCCTGCTTCACCTTTAGAGAGACATCCCGCAATATGATACTTTCGCCATAACCGGCTTCAAGCTGTTGAACGGCTAACATCGGCATCCCGCCTTTTCCCCAAATACACTTCCGCTACGCGGTCATCCCGCTGAATCTCATCCATCGAGCCTTCCTTCAGCAACTTCCCTTCATGCATGACCGTGACCTTGCTTGCAAAATTCCGAACAAACTCCATATCATGCTCCACAACAACGATTGAACGCTTGAGGGCAATCTGATGGAGCAGCTCGCCCGTCTTATCCGTTTCTTTATCCGTCATCCCCGCGACCGGTTCATCCAGCAGCAAAATTTCAGGCTCTTGCAGCAGCATCATACCGATCTCCAGCCACTGCTTCTCGCCGTGCGACAAACCGCCTGCCCGCCATTCCGCTTTCTTTTGCAAGCCGATCATGGTAAGCTGCGCATCGATTTTCGCACGCTCCTCCTCCGCCATCTTGGCGAAAAGAGTAGCAAAAACGCTGCGTTTCTGTCGCATCGCAATCTCTAAATTCTCAGCCACCGTCATGGACGGAAATATGGAAGGCGCCTGGAACTTGCGTCCAATGCCCAGCTCCGCTATTTGATGCTCCTTCTTTTTCGTTATATCGATCCTGCCGAAGGTCACGCGCCCCCCGGTCGGCCTTACTTTTCCGCAAATCACATCCAGAATCGTCGTTTTGCCCGCTCCGTTCGGACCAATAAGAAACCGAAGTTCACCCTTCTCCAGCTTCAGGTTCATCCCTTGCACCGCCTTAAAGCCGTCGAACTCAACCGTCACGTCATCACACAGCAGGATTGCGGACTCCTTCATGGTTCGGCTCCCTCCTCTTTTTGCGTAATTTCAATTGGCTAACCAAACCCGCCACACCCTTCGGCATGAAGACAACGACGACGACAAACAGCAAGCCCATGAAGAAAAGCCAGCCCTGCGGATACGCCGTACTGAACTCGCTTTTTGCCCAGTTCATCAAAATGGCGCCCAGCGCAGCTCCGACAAGCGTCCCGCGCCCGCCAATGGCTACCCAGAGAACCATCTCGATCGACGGCACGATACCCAGCATCGACGGTGAGATAATGCCGACATGGAGTACAAACAACATACCTGCAACACCTGCGATGCCCGCCGAAATCGTAAACACGACCATTTGATAGACAGCCGGGTTATAGCCGATAAAGCGCACTCGGTTTTCCCCGTCACGAATGGCGCGCAGCACCTTGCCAAAGCGGCTGCCGATCACATACCGGCAAAATACGAAAATCGCTATGAGAGCGACAACCGTGATGTAATACAAAGCGCGTTTTGTTTCCGGAGCGCCTATCGCGTGTCCGAGCACGGTCGAGTAGCCCGTAATTCCGTTCGTTCCGCCCGTGAAAGCTTGTTGACCGATCAGAAGCGTTGTCGTGATAATAACGAGCGCTTGCGTCAGAATCGTAAAATAAACGCCGCGAATCCGGTTGCGGAAGGTGAAATAGCCAAGAACCAGCGCAAGCAACGCGGGTATCGCAATCCCCATTGACGCCGCGAACCAGAAGCTTTGGAACGGCTGCCAAAATAGGGGCAGCTCCTTCAAGCCGCTCCAGCCCATGAAATCAGGCGGCTTCCCTCCGCTGGCTTCCAGCTTCAAATACATGGCCATGGCATAGGCGCCGAGCCCAAAGAAAATCCCGTGCCCTAAGCTTAATATGCCGGTATAGCCCCATATAAGATCAAGCCCCAGCGCCACGATGGCAAAGGCTAGAAATTTTGCGAGCAAATTAAGCCGAAAATCGCTTACGAAAAGCGGAGCAGAGAATAACGCCGCGGCAGCGGCAGCATAGCCGATTAATATCCATATACGCTGCGGCGTGAATTTTTGCAATCGCATGAGGGTCCCACCTTTCTTATCTAATCCAGAGAACGCGTACGCATGGCTACTAGCCCCATAGGCTTCCATTGCAGGAATGCGACGATACAGACAAACACGAGCACCTTGCCAAGCGAAGCATTCGTCCAATACTCAAACAAAGTATTGAACATGCCGATGCCCGTTGCCCCGAGCACGGTTCCGACAAGCTTACCGACTCCGCCGAGCACAACCACCATAAAGGCATCAACGATATAATAAGTGCCAAGCGACGGTCCTATCGGACCAAGCAGCGTCAGCGCACAGCCGGCAATGCCGGCAATGCCGGAACCGATAGCAAAGGTCATTGCGTCCACGCGGCGCGTCGATACCCCCAAACATGAGGCCATGTCGCGGTTTTGCATAACCGCCCGCATTCTTCTTCCCTCATGGCTGCGGTAAATATAGAAGTACATCGCCACCAAACAAGCTATAACAAGAGCGATAATAAATATCCGTTTGTAAGGAAGCAGAGTGCCATCCATAATTTTCAATCCGCCATTGAGCCAAGCAGGGCTCGTCACCGCAACGTTTGGCGCACCGAAGATCGACCTAGCCAGCTGCTGCAGCACTAGTCCGACGCCCCAGGTTGCAAGCAGGCTATCGAGCGGACGACCATATAAGAAGCGAATAAGCGACATTTCTAAAATGAGTCCGAATAGAAAGGCAATGATAAAGCTAACCGGTACGGCCAGTACGAAATACCAATCAAACATCGATTTCGGCAAATAATCTTGAAATAGATTTTGCGTGAGGTACGTAGAGTACGCGCCAATCATAATGAGCTCGCCATGCGCCATATTGATGACCTTCATCAGCCCGAATGTAATGGCAAGCCCCAAGGCAACCAGCAATAAAATGGAGCTAATGCTTAAACCGTTAAAAAGCTGCAGCAGAAACACTTCCATATGACCGCTCCTTTCCAGCGTGAACCAATAAAACAGAAGGGAAGTATTCGAAGCGATCGAATACTCCCCCGTTTATTTCTGCGTAGTAGACAAAAGCTTGCTTATGGATTATTCCGTAGGTTGGATGCTTGCCGCCCAGTCATAGCCCTTCAGATACGGGTCAGGCTTAACCGCTTCGCCCGAATTCCACAATTCCTTGAATTGACCGTCCGCTTGCACCTCTCCGATGCGGACCGTTTTGTAAATGTGCTGAGTAGCGCCGTCAATTTTCACTTTGCCTTCCGGAGCTTCCCACTCCAGTTCTTTTGCAGCTTCCTTCACTTTATCCACTTCGATAGATCCAGCCTTCTCAACCGCCGCTGCCCATAGGTATACCGCCGTGTAACCAGCTTCGATCGGATCCGCAGTCACGCGCTCATCGCCATATTTCTTTTTGTAATTTTCAACAAAAGTCTTGTTAGCCGGCGTATCCGTGGTTTGATAGTAGTTCCACGCCGCCAAGTGGCCTTCCAGCACATCGACGCCGATACCGCGAATTTCTTCCTCGGCAACCGATACGGACAACGTCGTCAAATCCTTGGCCGTAATTCCCGCATCCTTCAATTGTTTAAAGAATGCAACGTTGCTGTCGCCGTTCAAAGTGTTATACACGACATCCGGCTTCGCCTCTTTGATTTTGCTAATAAGTGTACTGTAATCGGTATGGCCCAGCGGCGTGTATTCTTCGCCAACGAGCTCGCCGCCTTCCGCCTTCAACTGCTCTTTAATGACGAGGTTTGCCGTACGAGGAAATACGTAATCCGAACCGAGCAAGTAAAATTTCTTGCCGCGATTTTCAAGCAGCCACGAGACCGAAGGGACAATTTGTTGGTTGGTCGTAGCGCCTGTATAGAAAATATTAGGGGATGATTCCAGTCCTTCGTATTGAACCGGGTACCAGAGCAGTCCGTTTAACTCCTCGAACACCGGCTTCATCGCCTTCCGGCTTGCAGATGTCCACCCGCCAAACACGGTAGCAACCTTGTCCTCAGAGATCAACTTGCGCGCTTTCTCTGCGAAGGTAGGCCAATCGGATGCGCCATCCTCAAGTACCGGTACGATTTTTTTGCCCAAAACGCCGCCAGCCGCATTGATTTCATCAATGGCCATCATCTCTGCATCGATAACGGATACCTCACTGATCGCCATTGTGCCGCTCTGCGAGTGCAGTATTCCTACTTTAATTTCCCCATCCGCGCTAGCTCCCGAATTTACGGCATTCGTCGCCTGATCTGTTTCCCCGTTGGTAGATGCCTCTTTGTTGTTATTGGCGCCGCAGCCTGCCAGTACGATTGTTACCGCGACAAGCAACAAGCTAAACCGATAAAACATTCTCTTTTTCATCTTCCCACTCCCCAAATCCTCATATTTGTCTCTATTTCCGAACATTCTCCAATAAACCCTATCCAACGTTCGTGGTCTCATTATAGTTCGCCCATTATATGTATGTCAATATAGTTTACATATAAAAATTTATCGAGGAGGATTTAACGATAAATTAGTCTTAATGGAGTGTTTTTATTTAATTAATGTTATGTATATTCACATTAAGTGAGTGACACTTCTTCATATATTCGCTTTCCTTATTTTTTATGATAAGTAAATTAACATTCGATTCAATCAAAAAACTCATCTCAAGGCAAAATGCCTTAAGATGAGTTTGGTTTCTAAACAGTTACATCTTTATTTTTTGTTCTCTTCGGCCCGCTTCACAAGCATTTCAACAAAGAGGTCTATTTGTCCCATAATGGCTATCGGGTCATAACGATAATAAGTGTCGAAGTCGTTATAGAATATCGTATTGTTTTTGGACGCATTCAATCCGCTCCAGACGCCTGACTCCTTCAGCTTTTTAAGCTCTTCGCCCTTTTTCTCGGGGTCGTAGGTCGTTAGGAACATATAGTCGGCTGCATATTCGGGCAATACCTCTAGCGACAATTGGACCGTTTGTTCCTTTGCGGTCTCGGTAACGGCCGGCATTTTCAGCTTCAGGGCATTATAGACAGCCTGTCCGCCGCGCCCTGCGTTATCGCCAAATATCCAAAGCTCGCCTTTGTCCGTCAGCTCGTAAAGGCCAAAGGTCGCATTCTCATCCACCACGCCTTTTAGCTTTTCACGGCCCTCAGCCGCTTTTTTATCAAAATCAGCTATAAACTGCTCTGCCTTGTCTTGAGCTCCGGCAATATCGCCAAACAATTTAACTGTCTCATAAATATTTGTCGCGGTACCATAGGGAATATGCAGGGTAGGAGCAATTTTCGACAATGATTCGTAGCTCTCATCATACATAACGACGATCAAGTCGGGCTTGAGCTCCAATACCTTCTCTACGTTAATTGGTGCTCCTACATCCTCCGCGCCTTTAAGCTGCTCCTTCAGAAAAGGATTTTCGAAAGCGCTTGGCTCAACGCCTACTACGTTAGCCCCTACGGCAAGCAGCTCGCCCCCGTAATAGTCCGTAACCACTCTTAGCGGCTTTGTTGGAATTTCTACGGCTCCCTTTGCCGTTTCATAGCTGCGCAGTTGGGCCGCCGGCGCCTCTGTCTCAGAGGTCTCGGACTCCGCTGCTGGCGTATTCGTCGTTGCTTGACTTCCTTCGGTATTGTTTGTTCCGCCGCAGGCAGATACGAGGACTGACAATATTAGAATAAGCGCGCTAATCATGATGGTTGAATTCTTTTTTAACATGGTGTGCCTCCCTTTTCTCTTTGGACGATAAACTTCTCACTTGATAATGGGAATCATTATCGTTAGAAGCATATCAAATGCCTGCAGTCATCGTCCATAGATAGAAGTCACCTTATTACATGGATTATTATCACCTTAGTCGTTTCGGGAAAGAAGGAGTTGAGCAATCATATTTGTCAGCTTCTGTAAGGATACGCCGTCGTTGGAGAAGCATTTATTGACAGGAATCGTATAAACCCGGTTATTTCGGACGGCAGATAGCTGCTTCCACTCCGGATCTGCCAGCAACCTTGCTGTTTGCTCCATTCCATCCTCTTCATAAACACTTACGACCATATGGTCGGCGCCATAGCCTTGCAGCTCATCAAGCGTAATCCTTTTGCTTTTTCCGGCATTTAATACGTTGTTTAGTATGGCTTCGGGCGGCCGCAACCCTAAAACATCATAAATAGCATAAGCCCCGCGATCCTGCCGGGACAGCGCATAAATATGCCCATCCGCAATTTCATAGGCTGCCGCGGTCTCTTCCGGCCGCCATATCTGCTTGAGTCTATTTTTAAGCTGGTCCGCCAACTGGTTAAAGCCGGAAATCCAAGTCTCCGCTTCCTTTTGCTTCCCAAGAATTTGTCCCATCTTGCGAATACGCTCAATCGGGCAAACTTCTTCCCACGGCTGGGAAAGGACAGGAGCAATGGCACGCAGCTGCTGAAGCTGATCCGGTCTTAAATAATTCGGCGCTACAATTATATCGGGCCGAAGCATGCGGACTTGATTGAAATCCCATTCCGCAAAGCCCGGCACGCCTGCCAGTTCATGCTTAAGCTGCTGGGAATAATGCAGAATGCGCGACTCCACGCCAACGGGTGCAATGCCTAAAGCCAGTAGGGTACCGATATATTGAAAGGCAACGATGCGTTTTGGCATTTGGCGGAACTCCGTCGGATACATGCCCGTCGCCTGGTTAAATTTGCGGCTGAAATATAAAGCATCCTGATACCCCACAGCAGAAGCTATCTCATTGATATGGCTGCTAGTCGTAGAGAGAAGTTCTTTCGCTTTGTCTGTTCGCAGCTGAAGAATGAAGTCTGACATGCTTTGACCCGTTTCTTTGTTGAACTGCTTGGATAAATAATGGGGATGATAGCCTGTTAATTGAGCCAGAAAAGGACGCTTCAGCTTGGTATTGTAGTTTTCCCTAATATAGTGAATAGCCCTTTGGACCGGCGTCTCTTGATTATAATAGGGTATTTTGGGGCCGGCAATGAACACCTCGTGCAATAGCTCAAGCAGCAGCCGCTGCTCGTCAAACGGATTTACGGTCGCTTCGGGCTGCATGCTGGTCTCGATAATCGCTTTAAACAACCCGAGCACAATGCCAAACCGAGGCGCAGCTATAAGCCCGTTTTCAGGAAGTCCCTCTTCGTCATTGTGGTAAAGCAGCTGCTCGCGTTCATTAATAACCCTTTTATATTGATCAAATTGAATCACATACATATGCAAATTACTGCTGTTTAAGCTAGTTATTTCAACATTAGTCCCGGCATGTGCGAATAAGAGGTAGCCGAAGCTAAGCTCAAAAGCCCTCTCGTTTATGGCCATCGTTCCGCAGCCCTCGCTAAGAATCATGATGGTTGGCGAACTAATCTTCATAAAGACAGAAGTTTCAGGGGCTTTTAGTACGATGCTTTCTGCCTTGCGGAGCAAATATTGGTTTGTCTTCATCAGGCTGCCCATCCTACCTTGCTTAGTTTTGTAAAAAGACCCTTTAACCACAATGGGTTAAAGGGTCTGATGAGCTAATACTCTAATTATTCTGCTGCAGGAGCCTCAGTTGCAGGCGCTTCTGTTGCAGGAGCATCAGTCGCAGGTGTTTCTTCGCCTTCGCCAGCAGGAGCATCGCTTGCAGGAGTCTCCTCTTCAGCTTTAGGAAGCTTACTAACGATCTCTTGCTTCGGAAGCTCGTCCGTCATGTATTTGTTCATGAGCGTGTACGCTACTGCGCTTTTTACTGCATCTTTATCCGTTTCGCTCAATTTATCGAATGCCGGCGTATCGCGCTTCTCGACAAGAATAACATGGTAGCCGTATTCCGTTTCTACCGGATCGCCGATCACGCCAACTTCTTGTTTGTAAGCGGCTTGTTTGAACTCCTCAACCCAGCTTCCGTTTTTCTTGTCAGCGTATAGGCCGCCCGTTTCCTTGGAGCCTGGATCGTCGGAGTACTCTTTCGCAAGGGCCGCCCAGTCTCCGCCTGCTTCAAGCTTTTGTTTCACTTCTTTAGCACGGGCCAAAGCTTCTTCCGACGTACGAAGCTCTTTCTCTTCTTGCGTGGTTTCGTCCGTCGTCTTTGTTGCTACCAAAATATGACGAACCGTTACCGTCGCGTAATCAGCGCCGTTCGTTTCATATTCCGTTTTCATTTGCTCTTCCGTGACTTGGGAATTCATATGTGCAACTACTTTCGAAGTAAGCAGCAAATAGTTTTCCATGTCTTTATTTTTCAATTTCTTCTCATCCAGCGCGGCTTTCAATTCTGTATTCGTCTCGAGCTCTGTCTTGAACTGCTTCATTTGTTCTTCTACTTCCGATTCAGCCTCTTTAACGGCCTCCTTCGAAGCCTGGCTGCCTAAAATTTTGTAAGAAATATACTGCTGGAGCAACTGCTCCTTAAATTGCGGAATTTCAATAAGCTGCGCATAGGTAGGCTGGATAACAGTGAATACATCCAAATACTTGTTGAATTCCTTATCTGTTACATTACCGCCTTTATACGTTGCAACTTCTGTTTCTTTCGCGCCGCATGCCGCCATTGTCATGACCAGCAGCACTGCCACGATAAGCAGCGCGCCCTTGCGCCATGCCAATTTGCGTGAATTGTGTAACATGTTGAATCCCCTTTCATATTGTGAACTTGATAGTATTGTATCAGAAAAGGGACATATAAAGCGAATATTGTCTATGGCGTCACGTTTTGCAATTGGTCCGTAAAAAGGAGCGTATCCTTGTATCCTTGCAAAAACTGTTCGATCATATGAATCCTCTGCTCCATATTCAATCCCTTGCCGCGTAACAGGATGCTTGGATTAGGCTCTTGATCGCTTCCCTGCTTGAAACGGTTCTCGTGCTTCAGGCAGAGCTGATCAACCTTTTTACGATCGATACGGCGTTTCTCGGCAGTTGCGAAGCGGAGCAAGATGTCATCGCCCTTGCCGCTTATTTGCTCAATGCCGTACATCGTGCCGTATACCTTCATTCTCGCCACTGCAAGCAAATTGCTTACTGCCTGCGGCAAATCGCCAAAGCGGTCGACTAGCTCGTCAATAACATCATCCGACTCTTCAAACGTTCGAATGGCCGCAACCTTTTTGTAGATTTCGATTTTTTGGATGCTGTCGTAGATATAGTCGGAAGGCAAATAAGCGTCGATGCTGACATCGATTATGGTGCTTACCGGCTTCTCTTCCTTGATTTCTTCGCCGCTCATTTCCGCTTTACGCTTGGCAATCTCATCGGCAAGCATTTGCGAGTACATATCGAATCCTACGGAGGCGATAAAGCCATGCTGCTCCGCCCCAAGCAGGTTGCCCGCTCCGCGGATCGACAGATCCCGCATCGCGATTTTGAAGCCGGACCCAAGCTCCGTAAACTCCTTGATCGATTGCAAACGTTTTTCCGCTACCTCCGTGAGCACCTTATCCCGTTGATACGTAAAATAAGCGTAGGCAATCCGGTTTGAACGTCCCACGCGGCCGCGCAGCTGGTAGAGCTGAGAGAGTCCCATTTTGTCCGCATCATGCACGATTAACGTATTGACGTTCGGAATATCAACGCCGGTTTCGATAATGCTCGTACTGACGAGCACATCCGACTCCCCATCAAGGAAATCGAGGATGGTTTTCTCCAGCTCCTGCTCCGACATCTGCCCATGTCCGACCGCAACTCTAGCGCCCGGCACAAGCGCATTGATCTGCTCTGCCATTTGATAGATGCCCTGTACCCGGTTATATAAATAATAGACCTGGCCGCCGCGCGCAAGCTCGCGCTCGATCGCCTCGCGAACAAGGGACGGGCTGTATTCGACCACATAGGTTTGTACGGGAAAACGGTTCTCAGGCGGCGTCTCAATAACCGACAAGTCCCTTACGCCGAGCATCGACATATGCAGCGTTCTCGGTATCGGAGTAGCCGTTAACGTAAGGACATCGACATTGGTTTTCAGCTTCTTCAGCTTTTCCTTATGGGATACGCCAAAGCGCTGTTCCTCATCGACAATCAAGAGTCCTAGCGATTTAAAAATAATATCCTGTGAAAGTAAGCGATGCGTTCCGATGACGACGTCAACCGTTCCCGCTTTCAGCCCCTTCATCGTGTCGTTTTGTTCTTTACGCGAACGGAAGCGGCTCAGTACCTGTACATTAATCGGATAACCTGCAAAACGCTCGCGGAAAGTCTCATAATGCTGCTGCGCCAAGATCGTAGTCGGTACAAGCACAGCTACCTGCTTGCTGTCCATCGCCGCTTTGAACGCTGCACGGATCGCAACCTCGGTTTTGCCGTAACCCACGTCACCGCAAAGGAGACGGTCCATCGGCTGCGTTTTTTCCATATCCTTTTTAATCTCTTCAATGGCCCGAAGCTGGTCACGCGTCTCATCATAAGGAAACATAGCCTCGAATTCGTTCTGATAAGAGGTATCTTGTCCAAAAGAGTAGCCTGGCGCCGTCTGCCGCTCCGCATACAGCTTGATCAAATCGTCAGCGATATCCTGAACGGAGGCTTTTACTTTGCTCTTCGCACGGGTCCATTCACTGCCGCCAAGCTTATTGACCTTCGGCTCTCTCTCTTCGTTGCCGACATATTTCTGAATCATGTCCACTTGCTCGATTGGAACGGACAGCTTATCGCCGCCAGCGTAAAGAATATGCAAATAATCTTTATGAATGCCTGCAATCTCGAGCGTTCCGATACCTACATACTTACCGATCCCGTGATTGTGGTGAACAACGTAGTCTCCGACCTTGAGCTCCGTATAGCTCTTAATACGTTCGGCATTGTCTACCTTTTTGTCCATTCTTCTTGCTTTGCGCTGCTTCTGCGAGAACATCTCGCCTTCTGTAATAATGACTAGATGGGCGGATGGCAGCTCAAACCCCGACTGCAAATTCCCCTCCAGCAGAGTAGGCATCTCAATGCTGTAATCATCAAGAACACGGCGCATGCGCTCCATGCGCTCGGCATTGCCAGCCAGCATCATGACCGTTGCGCCCGTCTTATGCCAACGCTCCATTTCGGTCTTGAGCAAATTCATCTGCCCATGGAAATTTTGCATCGAACGGCTGGTCATGTTCAAAATATTTTGCGGCTGCGAATGCGGGATCTGCCTTAGAAACAAAGACAAGAAAAGCGTCGGGAACGGGCGATGGTGAAGAATCTCCTCCGTATCGCGCGCTAATGCAAGATCCGGCAGCGACTTGCCGTTTTGCAGCAAATGCATCGACCACTCCGCTTCATCACGCTCCAGCTGCTTAGACGTCTCTATTAAACGCGTCGGCTCGTCTAGTATGAGCAGCGTGTCACTCGGCATATAGTCGAGAATAGTTTGACGCTCCGGGTACAACAAAGATACATATTTATAAATTTCCGGAAAATAAACATGCTCGCGCATACGTTCGATCTCGCCGCCAAGCTCCGTGCGAAGACGGTCCTTTGCCGTGCGGTCCGTCATTTTATCGAGCTGCTTCTCAAGCAGCCGCTGCGCATGATTGGCTGCAATCTCCATGCGATGGCCATCGGCGAGCAGCTCCTGGCATGGTGGAACAATATAGGACTCTAAACGGTCGGAAGAACGTTGATCGGCTGGATCGAAGGCGCGAATGGAGTCAATATCATCTCCGAACCACTCGATCCGGTAGGCATAGGAAGCCGTTAACGGATAAAAATCCACAATGCCGCCGCGAACGCTCATCTCCCCGCGCAGTTCCACGCGGTCCGCCCTCGTATATCCGAGCGCCGTCATTTGGCGCAAAAAAGCATCAATCGGAAGAGAATCGCCCACGTTGACCGCGATTTGGGCTTCCGCCATCACGCTGCTTATAGGCAAATAACGCCGTACCCCTGAGAATGGCACGACAACAATCCCGCGATAGCCTTTGGACAGCTTGATCAGCACATCCATTCGCTGCGCAAGCGTCTCGGGACTCGAGATCGCCGCTTCGGCAGCTACCAGCTCATTCGCGGGATAAAGCAACACATGGTCTGGAGAAAGACATTCCTGCAAATCTTCCGCAATCTTCTGCGCAGAGAACATGTTATGAGTAACAACAAGCATTGGACGATCTACTTCTTCCTGCAGGGCTGCTATAAGCACCTGCCTGGAAGAGCCTGCGAGCCCAGATATCATCTGTTCACGCATGCCTTTACGAATACCGGATATGACGGACTGAACGTCCGCATCCGCGGCAAAAGCATTGATTAACGCTTTCAACTTTTGCGACACCCCGTTTCTATACACAATCGGAGAGTGATACGATCGCTCCCTGTACATTGAAAAGAAGCCTCAGCCAACGCTAAGGCTCAAATTATTCACTTTCCGTCATTGCAACGGATTTGCTACCAAATGAAGCTCCGGGTTCGCGTCAATCGCCTCGCGGCAATAATCGCAGACCACCTTTACCGTCACATCTCCATTTGGGTCATACGCTATTATATCGCTGCGTTCTTCAGGGGTCAAGAAATGGAAACCGAGCTGATGCTCGGTTATATTTGACCCGTTGAGTGATCCAATTGACGTTCTGCAGTGCCGACAGATATAGTTTACAGCCATATGTATGCCTCCTGAAGGGTCGTTATACCCTTCAGTATGCCCGTAATAACGCAATCTAACAGATTATCGGTTAAACTTTGCCATCGTTTCTTCAAAAGGCGCTTTCAATCTAAACTCGATCGCATCGCAAGCATCTGAAATCATGGCTGACAATAACTCCTGCTCGCTCTTCGGAAAGGTAGAGAGCACGTAATCCGCAATATTCATCCCCGGCTTCGGACGCGAGATCCCCATACGAACGCGGTCGAATGTCTGCGTGCCTAAATGCTGGATGAGCGACTTTATGCCGTTATGCCCGCCTGCGCTGCCTTGATAGCGCAGCCGGAGCTTGCCGATTTCGGTATCCAGATCATCATAGACAATGACTCCGTCTTCAACCTCCGCCTTAAAATAGTCCAGGAATGACCGAACGGATTCCCCGGATAAATTCATATATGTCATCGGCTTAATGAGAACGACCTTCGTGCCTTGTACATTTCCCTCACCGATTAATGCTTTGCATTTGCTTTGCGTTACGCTGATCCCCCAGCGCTTTGCCAGCTCGTCAATGACCATAAACCCGACATTATGTCTCGTATTCTGATAAGCCGCGCCGGGATTTCCCAACCCTGCAATCCACTTCATTGCTTGCTCCACTCCTTTACGGACAAATGTATCATAATCTGTTGCAAGCGTAAATATGTGAAGATGTCCGAAGAAGGCACGCTCAACGCAGCGATAACTCTTACCACAATCGCAAACAACGCCGCCCTATAAAAGGACGGCGCCGTATTATGCTGGATGCTGCCAATTCCAAAAATCAGCTACAGGCTCTTAACGCCTTCAAGCTTCGCTTCCTTGGAGCGAGATTCCGCCTCTGCCGTTTCCACAGCAGCGTCTTCTGCCTCTTCCTCGGTAAGCTCTTTTTGCGGTGCAAGTATCGTTGCTACAACCTGCTCCGGGTCCGCGAAGACCTCTACGCCTTTAGGGAGCTGCAGATCGCTTACCAGTATGCTGCCGCCTATGTCTAATGTCGTGATATCAACCGTTATGGTATCAGGAATATTGCCCGGCAAGCATTGTACCTCAAGCTCGTGCAAGATCAGTTGCAAAATGCCTCCCTCACGGACGCCCTGAGAATCGCCTTCTGCATGGATGCGTACGTTTGCCCGCACATTCTCATTCATATTGATTTGATGAAAATCAACATGCAGCACCTGGCGGCTCAATGCGTCACGTTGTATCTCCGAGATCATCACTGATGTCTTCCCTTGTGATGGAATATTAATTTCAAGAACCGCATTCGGCTGAGAACGCAGCAAAGCCTGCAATTCTTTGCCGTCCACAATGACTTGAGCAGAATCCGTTAATTGTTTTCCGTAAATAACACCCGGTATTTTCCCTTGGAGCCGCAATTGGCGCAACTCACCTTTCGTCGTGACAGTTCGTTGATCCGCGTTCATAGCTATCGCCATATTGATTACCTCCTAAAGTTTCGCTTAGTTTCGAGCTGCAAACTAAGCTTCGTGAATCATTTCCCTATAACTTACCCACTCCATCCAAAAATTAAACTTTATATGCCGCATTTCGATTACATTCCCAAATAATAAGTCGATTTCAGAGCGGTTGCGCCGTATTATCAAACAAAAAAATGCCGGGATGGATTCATTGTCTGAATTCATCCCGGCATCCTATAGCCATGCGGCTTATGATTGTTTCTTTTCTTTCTTCGCTTTGGCGCGTCCCCGAATCTTCTCGGCATAGCCTGGCTTATTTACTTGGCGCTCACGCGCGATTGCAAGATCGCCTGCAGGAACATCGTGGGTAACGGTAGAGCCCGCAACGACATAGGCGCCGTCTCCGATTTTCACCGGAGCAATCAAGTTGACGTTACTGCCGACAAATGCATTGTCGCCAATTTCGGTCACGAATTTATTGTAGCCGTCATAATTGACCGTAATCGCGCCGCAGCCGATATTAACGTCCTTGCCAACCTTCGCGTCCCCAACATAGCTTAGATGGGAAACCTTGCTGCCGTCATCGAGCGAAGCGTTTTTGAGCTCAACGAAATCACCGATTTTGCAGCCGATACCAAGCTTTGAGCCTGGACGCAAATTCGCATACGGACCTACTGAACTAGTATCGCCTACGATAGATTCAGCAACAACGGAATACTTAATCGCAACGCCGTTTCCGATCGTACTGTCCGTAATATCCGCTTGCGGACCTATCACGCAATCCTCGCCGATAACAGTTGAACCGCGCAGAACGGTTCCTGGATAAATAACCGTATCGGATCCGATTTGAACATCTGCTTCAATATAAGTTGATGAAGCATCGATAAGCGTTACTCCGCCCAGCAAATGGTTCCGGTTAATCCGCTCGCGCATAAAGCGCTCCGCTTCCGCTAGGGCAACCCGGTCATTCACACCGATTGCTTCTGCCAGATCCGTCGTGCAATAGCCTTGCACGGATTCGCCTTCTTCACGGAAGATGCCGATGACATCGGTCAAATAAAACTCGCCCTGCGCGTTATTGCTCGTTACTTTGGCGAGCGCCGCAAACAGCTTTTGGTTATCGAAGCAATAAGTGCCCGTATTAATTTCCTTGGTCGCTGCCTCATCAGGCGAACAATCCTTTTGCTCCACAATCCGTTGAACGGTACCGTCTTGACCGCGGATAACGCGTCCATAGCCCGTCGGATCCTCAAATGCTGCCGTTAATACCGTCGCTGCCGCGCCACTGGATTTATGCAGCTCAAGCATGGCGCTGATCGTCGATGCCTGCACCAGCGGTGTATCGCCGCAGATAACGATAGTCGTGCCCACTTCTTCGCCGAGCAAAGCCTCTGCTTGGCGTACGGCATGCCCCGTACCAAGCTGCTGCTCCTGCAGAACATATTCAGCGTCATTGCCCAAATACGATTTAACCATTTCCGCGCCGTGTCCCACGATAACAACCGCACGCTCTGCCGCTGCTTCCTTTACAACCCCCAGCACATGGCCAACCATCGGCTTGCCGCATACCGGATGAAGCACTTTATATAACTTCGATTTCATTCGCTTGCCCTGTCCCGCAGCAAGCACAATCGCCATAACCTTCAAATCAAAGACCCCCTAGATCATCTATAAATGATAATTTCAGTACAGCTTACTATTAATCTATGCCCAGACAGGCAGTTCTGGCTAACGCCGCATCACCAAATGCTAGCTATATTATATTCCATTATACGAATATGTTCCCCGATTTCCAAGCGATATCGGCATATACCAATCTCATCCTGCAAAAACTAACCTTCTTCGGGTTAATTTTAAAATGCATTTTATAACAACTGAGTTCACAAAAAAAAGAAAAGAGAGCCGTGGCTCTCTTCTCCAAACAACCCCAAAATCATAAAATGCTTTGGTTAAGCTCCTTCTTCAATTGCAACTTCTTCTGCAGCACGCTCATATTCAGCGAGAACAGCAGCCTGGATTTTCTCCCGAGTTGTTGAAGAGATCGGATGAGCGATATCCCGAAATTCTCCATCCGGAGTACGCTTGCTTGGCATTGCAACGAACATTCCATTGTTTCCGTCGATGACACGAATATCGTGAACAACGAATTCATTATCAATAGTAATGGATGCGATAGCCTTCATACGCCCTTCGGAATTTACGCGGCGGAGTCTGACATCAGTAATTTGCACTTGTGTTCACCACCTTTGTCTATGAGAGACTTGGTGTATACTTCCACATTTTTATGCCAATTCCTTCTACATTTTTGGTAAAATCATGCTCTATTTAAAATATTTTTTTAATTTAAATTTTTTTCGTTTTCATTCGACAATTGTCGATGCAATGACCTCTATTTCGACAAGGACATCCTTAGGCAGCCTTGCGACCTCAACGGTCGAACGAGCCGGCTTATGCTCTCCAAAGTAAGAGGCATAAATGCCATTTACCGCTGCAAACTGATTCATGTCTTTTATAAATACGGTTGCCTTCACTACATCCTGAAAGCTGGCACCCGCTGCCGAAAGCACAGCCTCCAAGTTACGGAACACCTGGTGGGTCTGTTCTTCAATGCCGCCCTCTACAAGCTGACCTGACGAATCAAGTGGAATTTGTCCTGAAGTGAACAATAATCCTCCCAGCTTAATCGCTTGCGAATACGGTCCGATCGCTGCAGGAGCTTGATCTGTTGCAATCACTTGCAGTTGTTGCTTCGTTGTCATTATGGTCCCAGCCTTTCCGTAGATGTAGATATAAACCTTCTAAATACACGTATCTATATTCTATGCCTTAAAATAATTTCCCGGAATTACCGTCGTCTGCTTTGTCTTCATATCAACCGCAGTCAGCTTCGCGAGCGATACATAATCTTCAAGGAGACGCTCCTCTAATTCCACCTCGCCGGATTCAACGAACACGCCGACACCCGCTACGGTAGCCTTAAATTCGAACAGCAAATCCATCATACCTTGAATCGTACCGCCGGCTTTCATGAAGTCGTCAATGATAAGGACACGCGACTGTTCCTTAAGCGCTCTGCGCGCCAGGGACATGGTCTGTATGCGCTTGGTAGACCCCGATACATAGTTAATGCTAACCGCGGAGCCTTCTGTTACCTTATTATCTCGGCGTACGATAACAACGGGGATGTTCAAGCAGGCAGCCGTTGCGTAAGCAAGCGGTATTCCTTTTGTCTCTACCGTCATAATCACGTCAATCTTCCGGTCTGCGAAGGCGGTCGCAAACATTCTGCCGACATCCGCAAGAAGCTCCGGCTGGCCTAACATATCCGTTATATACAAATAGCCGCCGGGAAGAACCCTCTCAGGCTGCTCCAGCTGGCGGCAAATGCTCGTCATAATGGTAAGAGCCGTTGATTCTTGCATTTTTGGCGTATACTTTACTCCGCCAGCTGCTCCGGCAAGCGTATGCAGCTCGCCAATGCCCTCTTCCTCAAACACTTCTTTGATAATCGCTAAGTCCTCGCTAATAGAAGACTTTGCCGATTGATATCGATCAGCAAATGCTGTAAGTGAAATTAACGTGTGGGGTCGACTTAACAGGTATTGGGTCATTTCTACCAACCGCGAGCTCCGTTTCAACTTCTTCAAACACATCTCCCCCCACTAAATCCGAATAATATAATGTCAATATAACATTTTTATACGGATTTAATCAAGAAGAACGTCAGTCCTATGTCAGCATTCTTACCACATAGACTTCTTTGCAAAAGCCTCGGAGCCCGTTATAAATGCGAGGAAGCTTGGCTTCCTTCGAAACAAGGCCGAATACGGTAGGTCCGCTTCCCGACATAAGGACGCCGTCGGCACCAAGCCGAATCATGCTTTCCTTCAGCTGCATAACCTCAGGATAGACGTCTAAAGTAACATTCTCGAGTACATTGCCTAGCCCTTCGCAAATATCATTAAAAGAGCCCCGCTCCAGCGCACTTACCATATTCGGAATCGATGGATGCTCTTTGAGCTCATTGGCGCGGAATCTGCCGTATACGTCAGCCGTCGATACATTGATTGGCGGCTTCGCCAGCACTACCCAGCATTGCGGTGGATTCGCGATATGCTCAAGAACCTCGCCTCGACCGCGGGCAATAGCCGTACCTCCCGTTACGCAGAACGGAACGTCGGAACCGAGCTCAGCCCCAAGACGGCAAAGCTCCTCCTCTGGGATTTGGAGCTTCCATAGCCGGTTGAGTCCGCGCAGCGCAGCTGCAGCATCACTGCTTCCGCCTGCGAGGCCCGCGGCGACAGGAATCTTTTTGTCTAAATGGATATAAACGCCTTGCTTTACATCATAGCGTTCTTTAATAAGCCTAGCCGCCTGGAAGGCTAGGTTCTTCTCGTCTAGCGGTATGTAGCCGACTTGGCTCGAAATAATGATGGTGTCCCTAGGCAGCTCTTCCATTTCAAGCCGGTCAGCAAGGTCAACCATCGTCATGATCATTTCGACTTCATGGTAACCGTCATCGCGCTTGCGGAGCACATCGAGCAGTAAATTAATTTTGGCAGGAGCTTTTTCATAAATTTTCATCCGATAAGTTCACCCGTTCGTTCATATGCTTATGGCCCATTATATCAAACGAACGCAATAAAAGCTAAGAGATGACAATCCATAAATTTCCGATTGTCATCAACTTAGCTTTTTTCATGCCAAAATGCCGGTTTTATTTAAGGCTGGTTCGATTTTGCAGCGGCCTGCTCAGCAAGTTCGATCGCGCGTTTGACCATATTGCCCGCATCCTTCGCACGTATGCTTCCCCAGCCCTCTTGCTGCACGGTATCATAAAATCCTAAATCCTTAGCCAACTCGTATTTCAATTGCTCCGACATCACACTGCGTCTTCTGCGACTCATTTGCACAACCTCCACATTCGAATTAGCCCTATTCAAAATATACGCCTGCCACTATTGCATAGCTAGTATGCTTCCGTAAAGGCCGAAGGATACGCGATGAACAGGTACCATAATTCGGGTTGTACTTACTGTCTACAGGCACAAAAAAAAAGCGCAGATGCGATCTGCGCTAACATGCCTCACTAGGCGATATATATTCTATTGTTGCAAATGGGCGATACGGACTTGACCTTCATCATTGCATACGGTCACTTCCACCGACTCCGTCAGTATGTCCGCATAGCTGTATGAGACGCGTTTGAAAGCGTGTTGTTCTTCATCCAGCTTAACAATGAAAACAGAAGGGTAGGTTTCTTCCAACGTACCGGTTCGTTCGATGGTCTTTCGTCGGCCACCGTTCGCTCGAAGACGGATTTTGGAGCCAACATGAGCTTCCAAACTGCGTTTAATATCCAATAGCGCATTTTTTGCCATTGTCCACTACCACCTCTTTCCTTGTCCATTATAACCAAAAAAAAGAGGGTTGTCAAATGAAGCAAAATATTATATCAGTCTGAATATTTACTTGTCAACGGTGATTTCACCCATTTTTTAAAAAACTATGCATAGAAATGCAAAAAATATACATATTAAGAAGTTGCTTGAACTCCAATATGTATATTCACGCTTTTCACAGCGGTATTTTGCATTGTTTCACAGGTAAAACATTATGGAATAACGCTCAATTTCTTGCCATCACTGCTTCAATACCGAATTGGAAGCCGTTATTTGTGGCTTGGGCAGGCCAACGCGAAAGCGTCCCATTGTCTCAATTCCGCCCAATCCGTCAATACCGCTTATCGTGCCGTGAATGACATCAGATAAATTAATGGTGTCCTTAATCGACGTGTAGCTTGCTTTGATTGCTATATAGACAGGATCCAGCGCGTGGATCAATATTCGTCCGGGCGAGCTTGCAAAGTTCGAGCCCACCTGCAGCAATGCCTCAAAATGCGACTGGCAAGCGCCGGCAATAACGATTAAACCGTCTCGGTTTTTCTCATATTCGCGTGCCACACGTACGGCATTAACGAAATGCTGTGAGTTTTTGTAGCTGCTAAGGCTGTACAGATCCATTTGCGCGCGGTTCTTTAGCACGCCGTCATGGCCGGTAATTACGACAATATCCGGTTGAAATTGTGGAAGCAATCGGTACAGCACATCAGCCATTTGGGATTCATGCACGTGGAGACCATGGGAAGGGACATGCATCGTATTGTACAATTGCATGCTCTTCTTCAAATAGTTACCGTCGCCGTCTAGATGAAGCACTTTCCCTGGCACTTCAAAAAATGGCTGGCTCTGCTGCAACGCATGCCGAATATTATCCTCGTTCTCCAATGCTTGGCGTTCACGTTCGGAATGCATACGTTTTAAAGAATCATTTACTTTAATTCGAACTTGCTGCACCGCTCTTGTCGTTTCTGGATCGCGTATGACCGACAAATCAGGAATCGGAGCATCCGCAAGCAATCGGTAGTCCGTGCCCTTCAGAACGGCAGTATTTGTACGAACAGCCTCAACCTTGAACAGCACGTCACCGCCATACGATTTGCGGACGACCAGGTCCCCTTGCTTCATGGGTAAATCACCTCTTCGTCTATCCTATGGGCAGACAGGGCGAATGGTGAGTATTTTATAACGAAAGGATTGGCTTACCAGCCCGCCTCCAGCATGCTGCGGCTAATTCGGGCAAATTCCTCCAATGAAAGCGTCTCGCCGCGCCTGATGGGATCAATCTCGTTCTTCAGAAGCATCTCCGTTAGCGCCTCGCGCCGTTCCTTGCCTACAAAGGCAGTCAGATTGTTGGCCAGCGTCTTCCTGCGCTGTGCAAAGCTGGCTTGTACGACACGGAAAAAATGGTCCTCATCCGGCACGTCGACAGCAGGCTTCTCGCGCAAGGACAACTTGATTACGGCAGAATCGACATTAGGCTGGGGAATAAACACGGTATGAGGTACCGTACAGACCACCTTTGGCACGCAATAATATTGTACCGCTACGCTGAGACTGCCGTATTCCTTGCCTCCCGGCTTAGCAGCCATACGTTCTGCCACTTCCTTCTGAATCATGACAACGATGTGCTCAAGCGGCAGCTTCTCCTCCAGCAGCTTCATCAAGATCGGCGTAGTGACATAGTAAGGCAAATTCGCCACGACGCTAACGCCGGAAACATCGGCAAACTGCTCCTCAAAGAGCTGCTTCAGATCCAGCTTAAGCACATCGCCATGAATCACGGTCGTATGTGCCTCGTCAGCCAATATATCTTTCAAAATCGGAATGAGCCGATTATCGATTTCCACGGCCGTCACCTTGCCAGCGGCTTGCGCAAGCCGCTGCGTAAGGGCGCCGATGCCCGGTCCAATCTCAAGTGCTCCTTTTGTTTCATCAAGTTCGGCAGCCGCAACGATATTGTTCAAAATATTTTGGTCGATCAGAAAGTTTTGGCCCAAGCTTTTCTTGAAGGAGAAGCCGTATTTCGCAATGATTTCTTTGGTGCGTTTTGGTGTAGCCACTTCAATCGAAGCCTGCTTTACCGCAGACCCGCTGCTAACTTCATTCTGTTCATGACTGTTCATCCGGCTAACCCCCCAGTTCCTCTTCCATTTTACGGAAAGCTTCAATGAATTCCGCTTTGGAAATCCGAAAGCTTGTACAGCGTTTATAAAATTGTTTGCCGTTCGCATACCCTATTCCGAGCAGCCTGCCTATAACCAAACGCCGGTTAGACGCATCAGGATGCACAATGAGACCCGCTTCCATTAAATCCTCGAAGCTGACTTCTCCTGTTTCATCCGCCGTCTCTGTACGCAGCTCGGAGAGTGCCGTGCGTATCGCCTCGGGACTCGCGTTTTCGATGCCGATATCTCCTTTGTACAGGGCCTTCTCCTGCGGCAAAAAAGCATGCTTGCAGCCCGGTGCATGGCGCGCGACGATTTTTCGTATCCGTTCTCCCGCATGGTCGGGATCTGTAAATATGATAATGCCGCGGCGCTCGTTCGCCAGTGCGATTCTCCTCAGCACATCCTCGCCGATTGCTGAACCGTTTGTTTCTATAGTATCTGCTTCCACCGCTCGTTTAATGGCGACGGTATCGTCTTTTCCTTCAACGACAATGATCTCTTTGATCATCAAGATCATCCCCTTCTACATATGCTTCAATAGACCCGAAAACATGCAAAAAGAAGAGGCAGTGCCTCTCCTTATGATGGCATATTTAATTAAAAATGGCGATAAGATGATGGTAACGGTAACGCTACTTATTAGCTTGCACTAGGTTTGTTCGGTCCCAAGACATATACGGTAATGCCTTTTTTCCTTCCGAACTTATTGGCAACCTTTGTACTATCAAAGTATACGTCAATTTTGTTCCCTTTAATCGCACTGCCTTTATCCTCAGCACGGCGGAAACCGATTCCTTCAATATATACCCACCAGCCAATAGGAATAACCTTCGGATCAACGGCTATCGTACGCCCTTCTTGTACGCGCGCACCTGATGCCGTAATTCCGTATTGCGGATGTCCAACATCCTTGCCTGTTGAAGCCACTCCTGCAGAGTAGGCCGTCAGCGTGACATTCTTAAGCACTTTCTTCGCGTTGAACGTTACTCCGCTTTTCGTTAACGCTGCAATGCTCGGGCTTTTGCTCGAGAGCACCGTTACCTTAGGCTCTGCCTTCTTCGTACCGATCGCGACGACCTGATCAACTGCAGCTGTCTCGACAACCTTGCTGACCATCTTCTTCGAAATAAGAACGCCGTCCTCGTATTGCTTCTCGATGCTCTCTACGATAAGACCCTGCTTGCCAGTTTGCACAAGCTTCTCCTTGCCCGCCGCAAGTGTCGGATCCGACTTTTTCACGATAGAGAATGGCATCGCGCGTTCGGTCTCTGACACCTTCGTGTCGACGCGAACAACCGTTACCGTCAGCTCCGCATCCAAAACCGTATGTAGCGGAGGAGTGACTTTATCTTGACCACGAACTGGAATATGTAATTCCTCGATCGCTGCCTGTACTGTTCTTTCTGTCGTGTACACAGTAGAGGTCTTGCCATCAGCTTTCACAATTACCGGTATCGCATGAGTTACCTCGATACGATCTCCGTCCTTTATTGCCGCATTAAGCGGTATGGACACCTCATCATGTGGTCCAATTGCGATAGCTTGTTCATCCAGTAGGCGTTGCAGGACCCATTGCTTCGTTTCCACAATGGTTTCTTGTCCGTTCACTACTACGGAGACGCTTTTGACAGCCGTTCCGTACAACAACACCAAAAACATGAAAGTCATAGCGATTGAGATAGTAGCACTCAAAAGAATCAAACGCAAGTTTTCACGCTTCCATCGCAATGCGAAAGACATGCTGGATGATCGTTTCCCATGGGTGTCCTTTACCTGGAGTATTCCCACTTCATCGGTCCTCCTTCATAGCCCCGCCGCCAAGTGTTACGCATGATACAACTGACGCGACTATAGTATATTGGCGTGCAAGCACGCAGTCCAGTATTGCTATATCGACCCTCCCACCCCCATCTTTAATCCCTATGTCGACATATTTCCGATTATTCGAAAATAAAAAGAAGCCGTCGACAGAGGATCTGTTTCGTGGCTTCCCGAGTAATTGTTTACACTGGGATACAGAAAAATGGATGCACGAGGTTGATCACTCTCTATAACGCTTACGAGGTTAGCTGACGGATTCGGGCAAGAGAGCCGCCCTATTCTTAACGCAATGCTCATGGCAAAGGCTTCGAAATTCACCCCTGAAGAATTCAAAATACGGTACAATAACCCGCACCTGGTTCCCCCGCTCTCCGATTGGAGATTAAGCGCAAACTGGAAATCCAATACAAAATGTTAATGCTCTGAGATGAATCATACCCTCATAAGCGGTCAATTGTAAAGATACGATAAAAGACGATTTAAGCGAAAAAGGTGGATAAAGACGGAATAATTAAGCGATAATCACGATAAAAATCACTTTTTACGCGCTAAAGGTCTTTTATTCTCTTCATTTCTCTCTTTTTTATACAATCCCAAAACATTTTTTACCGTTCTCGGTCGTAATTGCGCCTATTTCATCTACCGTTTTACCCAATAACTGGGAAGCCGTCTCTGCGACGAGCGACACATAAGAGGACTCGTTTCTCTTCCCTCTGAAGGGGTGAGGAGCCAAATACGGGGCATCCGTTTCAATCAAAATCCGGTCGAGCGGAACCTGCTTAAGCACCTCTTTCGGTACCCTTGCATTTTGGAATGTAACCGGCCCTCCGAACGAAATATAAAAATTCATATCCAAGCATTGTTTGGCCGTTTCCCAGCTGCCTGAGAAGCAGTGCATGACGCCCCCGACCTCTGCAGCGTTTTCCTCTTGCAAAATGCGAATGACATCCTCATGCGCATCGCGATTATGGATGACAATCGGCTTTCCTACCTTGCGGGCAAGACGGATCTGCTCCCGAAATACGCGCTGCTGGACATCTTTTGGCGAAGTATCCCAGTGATAGTCGAGACCAATTTCGCCAATAGCAACAACCTTTTCATGCGAGCAAAGCTGCTCGATCCATTCTAAATCCCCAGGACGCATGTCAATACTGTCAACGGGATGCCAGCCTACCGCTGCATAAATAAAATCATATTTCTCGGCCAGCGCCATCGTCGTAGGAATGGTTTCGCGGTTAAAGCCGATATTGACGAGCATATGCACGCCTGCATCCTTTGCGCGCTGAATGACCTCGTCGCGATCCTCATCGAATTTATAGGAGTCCAAATGGGTATGTGTATCAAAAAGCAATGTCATGTATGTGTCAGCCTCCATTAAGCAAGTTTGAATAGGTTTTTTAATTTATCAGGAATTAAGTGTATGTTGCTCTTGAGAGGCTCCTCCGGGTAATACAAATGGTATTCACCCTGATGAAGCCCCGTAATTGAACGAACAATGTCGGATTTAGCAGATATTTCACCTATTTCATCCTGTTCGTCTAACAACAAAATCGGCGCTTTTTCTTTCTTTTCGCCTTCTTTTTTATCTGGTCGATAAACGTCATACGGCAGGTCAAAAGGAAAATCAATCTCCATATGATAATCGGGATTCATACCTATAGAAGAAAAGCAATCGCTGATTTCATTTAGAAGTGCTTCATCAGGATTATCAATGGTTATATATTTATATAACCGGCGGTTCATAAACCGGCTGCATAGATCGCTTAGCAGGGGATCCCGCTCCTCCGCCCACTGCGTGAAAGCCGTTTGAACCAAAGCCTCATCCAATTTTAAATAGTCTTGGACCGTCATCGTATTATGAATAAGCCCCTTAATCGGCTTCGGTATCCAATCAAATACATACCCACCCACATAAAGTTCCTGCGCTCTACGAAATATTTGACGTAAAATAATCTCAGAGCTTCTTGTAACTGGATGGAAGTAAATCTGCCAATACATTTGATAACGAGACATCAAGTAATGCTCTACCGCGTGCATTCCGCTCTCTTTGACTACAATTTTCCCTTTATAGGGACGCAATACGCGCAAAATGCGTTCTAAATCAAAGTTGCCGTAATTAACGCCGGTAAAATAAGCGTCTCTTAATAAATAATCCATGCGGTCCGCATCCATTTGACTGGATATTAAGCTTACGACAATTGGCTTTGGATATGTTTTTTGAATGACTGCCGCTACCTGTGCAGGAAACTGCTCCGAAACTGCCCGCAGCACTCGATTAATTTCTGTATCCTCCAGCACGATTTTACATGTCCACTCTTCATGGTCCGTGTCGAATACTTCTTCTAAGGAGTGGGAGAACGGACCGTGACCGACATCATGAAGCAACGCTGCGCAAAGTGAGACTAATCTTTCCTCAGCAGGCCAATCCGGATACCCGTGTCGTTCGAACTGGGAGATAATTTTTCGTGTAATTTCATATACGCCAAGCGAATGGGAGAACCGGCTGTGTTCGGCACCATGGAATGTTAAATAGGAGGTTCCTAATTGACGTATCCGCCGCAGCCTTTGAAACTCTTTTGTATTGATTAAATCCCAAATTGTTTGGTCCTGAACATAAATATAATTGTGGACAGGATCCTTAAAAACTTTCTCTTCCGTCAGCTGTTGCTTCATCGTCTCTCAACTCCTTTGTTCATATTTTCGACACAAAAATCGAATATGGTGTCGAATAGTGTCGTAAATTAGTTTCCAAATTGTCGAAGCTGTTGTATTCTATTACAGAGTAATATGGCCTTACTATCTAGTCAAATACTTATGATTACGGGATTTATTGGCAATATTCTTAGTTGACTATTCTGGTAATCGTTGGTATTATAGTATTCATAAAAGTAAAAACTATGTCGAACGATGACGAAACGTATTTTGAGAGGGGCAATGATAGATTATGATGAAATCTACTGGTATTGTTCGTAAGGTTGATGAACTGGGACGGGTCGTTATTCCAATCGAATTGCGTCGTACACTCGGTATAGGCGAAAAAGACGCGCTTGAGATTTATGTAGACGGCGAGCGCATCATGCTTAAGAAATATGAGCCTGCATGTATCTTCTGTGGTAATGCAGAAAACGTTTCTTATTTCAAAGGAAAAATTGTTTGCCATATTTGTTTGTCAGAGATGCCAACACCTGTGACAAAATAAAAAAAATAGGTTATACTGTACTTATCAACTTGTTAATTCTAACCTTTTTTATACTCCTTGTTGCCTTCCTGCGCTTGAACCCGGCCAGGAAGGTCTTTTTTTGTCTATTTTTCTCTCTAGAAACATTTTCTATCTATTTACTTCATTATATACATCCCGTTTCGGCAATCCGCGATCCAAAGCGACCCTTTTGATAGCTTCCTTCCGGTCATGCTGTTCTTCATAATGAGCGACATGCGCAGCAAGGTCTAGTTCCGACCACCATAATTCGTTATGCGGTTGATCGCTTGCTCCTATCCCATCTGCCCCCTCGACTACTATGCAAAACTCGCCTAGCGGCGGATGCTCTGCAAACCATTCCATACATTCTGTTACATTGCCGCGCACTGCTTCCTCATGACGCTTTGTTAGCTCTCTCACGCAAGCAATCTGCCGATCGCCAAGACATTCTTGAAGTACAGCCAGCGTTTTGATGATCCGATGAGGAGATTCGTAAAAAAGGAGGGTTCCTCTCTGGCCTTGCATGTCCAGCAGCCATTTCGTTAACGATTTTTTTTCTCGGGGCGGAAACCCCGCAAATAAAAAACGTTCGGTCGGCAAACCTGAAATAATAAGAGCAGACAATGCTGCATTTGCTCCGGGAACCGGGATAACCGCAATGTTATTTTCAATCGCATCCTTTACCAGGTCAGCGCCGGGGTCTGAGATAGCGGGCAATCCCGCGTCGCTTACTAATGCGATTGACTGCCCCTCCAGCAGCAATCTAATCAGCTCGGGTCCGCTTGCCCGCTTATTATGCTCGTGATAGCTTACAATTCGAGTCCCGATATCAAAATGAGTAAGCAGCTTACGCGTTTGCCTTGTATCCTCCGCCGCGATAAGCTGTACCTCCTTCAACGTGCGTATTGCACGAAAGGTCATATCTTCGAGATTGCCTATTGGCGTTGCAACTAAATAAAGGCTGCCACGCTCTTCGCTGGCTGCATCAGAAAAACTTTTTTGTATATTCAAACGATCTGCACCCCGTTTTCATAAACCATAATCGGTGGAAGTAGCTTAATATCAGGTTTTCCATCCCGCATAGCTTCTATTAATACCATGTTAGCCTCCGCTTGTGCATGCGGATGCACAAATTGAATGCGCTTTGGCTCAAGTCTCCATTTGCGCATAGTCGCTACGATATCGAGCAGCCTTGACGGACGATGAACCATGGACACCTTTCCGCCAGGCCTTACGAGCCGTGAGCATGCTTCTGCCACATCATCCAACGTACAGTGGATCTCATGCCTAGCAATAGCATAATGCTCATTTTCATTCTGATCGCCTGCCGTTACCGGCATGTAAGGCGGATTAACTGTTACGGCGTCATAAACGCCATTCCCGGCAATCTTTGGATATGATTTCAGATCTTGTTCAATGACCGTAATCTGTTCTGTCAGTTGATTAAGCACAACGCTTCTTCTGGCCATATCCGCCAATCTTGGTTGAATCTCAACCGCATCGATTCGTGCATTCGTCCTTGTAGTTAGAAGCATGGGAATGACTCCGTTCCCCGTACAAAGATCCACGATCCGCCCATGCTTCGGTACGCTTGCAAAGCGAGAGAGCAATACGGCATCAAGCGAGAAGCTAAAAACCTCTCTGCTTTGTATGATTTTCAGGCCTGATTCCGTCATAAGGTCATCAAGCCGTTCATTCACTGCTAAAGTAATTTGTTCCGACACGATTTAAGCCGCTCCTTTTGAATTGTCGATATGCTTTTCTATATTTTTCATGGTCTGGTTAATAAAAATACCGCCCTTTGCGGCAAGGACGGCATGTCGATACGGATTCCATTATTTATTTAGAAAGGATAGACAGAACAAACAGTCACCCTCCGTCCGCAAATGCCCGTAATAAACGTTGCATATGTGGAATCCTTCGTGATACAGCCGGGTCAAATTATCATGGCCTTCTCCAATCGCTACGCTCGCTTCCGCGAATGTTTGGTTGCTGGAGACTTGAACCACTTGATTGGCTCCCGATTTCTTGCCTTTAGCCGGTGCTTTAACTACTTCACGCTCCAGCTCTGCTTCTCTCTTAAACAACTGACGCAGCTGGTTGTTCTCTTCACTAAGTCGCTTATTATCCTCGAGCAGCTCTTTAACCTTCTGCTTCAAATCCGTAAGCTCCTTATGGAACACACCTACTTGGTTATCCAGCTCGTCCATTTTTGCGAATATATTGTTCTTCTCCAAGTTCCCACCCCAGAGCTTCAAGCGTGAGTGTAACCTCACCCGTGAGAATCGCACTCTGCCGCTTATTTGATGACGACATCATCCATCGACAGTTCTTTCGGTTTACCTGGTGTATCAAATAACTGAACATACACGCTTTTGGTAGATGTGTTAATACCCGTTACTTTACCTTCACCATATGAGGTGACTACGAATTTACCAATTGCCGGAAGCTCTTCGCGAATGCTTTCGTAATTGTCGTGCTCATATTTAAGGCAGCACATAAGGCGTCCGCATAACCCGGAAATTTTTGTCGGATTAAGCGATAAATTCTGGTCTTTGGCCATCTTGATCGATACGGGCTCAAAATCGCCCAGCCAAGAGGAACAGCATAATACCCGTCCGCAAGGTCCAATTCCGCCTAGCATTTTCGCTTCGTCCCGAACCCCTATTTGCCTGAGTTCGATACGGGTACGAAAAACGCTGGCCAAATCCTTGACTAACTCACGGAAGTCGACTCTACCTTCTGCCGTAAAGTAAAAAATAATTTTGTTGCGGTCAAACGTAAATTCTACGTCAACTAGCTTCATGCGAAGCTGGTGACCTTTAATCTTTTCAAGACAAGTAGAAAACGCATTTTTGGCTGCTGCGCGATTTTCTTCGACAACTTTTGCATCGACATCGCTTGCAATGCGTATTACTTTCTTAAGAGGAAGAACGACATCCGATTCACCGACTTGCTTCTGTCCCACCACCACTTTTCCGTATTCGATTCCCCGTGCTGTTTCAACAATAACATGTTGCTCCTTATCCACGGGATGCTCAACTGGATCAAAGTAATAGATCTTGCCCGCTTTCTTGAAGCGAACACCGATGACATTATACAAGAATTAGCCCTCCTGTAAGTTTACCAATAGTTGCTCAAACGCGAGCTGCGGCGTAACATTTGCACGCATACGCTTACTCGCTTCTAAAGTGTGTTCGATGCAGGACACCCACCCTGCGAACGAACGATCAAAAGCATGCTTGCTTATCCATTCCAACTGATCTATAAAAACGATGTTGTCCTGCCTGCCGGCCTGGAACTGTATCAAATCTTTAAACCATATAACTAATAACGACAACAGCAGCTGTGTATGCTCCACTAAATCTGTTTTAAATAGCTGTTGTCCAGCAGTGATCATCGCCGCGGTGAATCGGGTCAAACTCTCCTTACCTAATTGTATCACTAGGGTTCTGATTTCTGCAAACTGATTCTGCTGGAGAAATTGTCTCGCGCCTTCCAACCCCGATGTTAATTGCACAACCGTTCGGGCTAAAACAGATGGAGCACCCTCCGCAATTAGCGTCTGCAGCATGCATTCAGGAGACATAGGCAAGAATGGAACCCACTGCGTACGGGATTGAATCGTAGGAAGGACGGCTTGTCCATTGTCCGTTATCAAAATAGCCACGACAGGCGACAACGGCTCTTCTAGAAACTTGAGCAAGCTGTTCCCCGCTTGCATCGTCATTTTGTCGGCCTGCTCGATCATGTATACTTTCCGCTTCGTTCCGCTATTGCGATAAGAAAAATCGCGCTGCAACTCCCGAATTTGGTCGATTTTTATCGATTGGCCATCGGGTACAATCGTGGTTAAGTCCGTTTGGTTTCCATGCTCAAACTTTCTGCACTCCAGGCATTCTCCGCATGAATCCGCGCCGCCAGCCGTGCAGAACAACGCTTTAGCGAATTCGCGAGCCATTGCCATACGCCCGGTACCCGACGGTCCGTTAAATAAATAAGCGTGAGAGATTTTACCGCTTTGCAGAGCATGCGACAAAATCCTCTGCGCTTTCCATTGCCCTGGTATTTGTTCAAGGCTCATCGTCGTTCCTAACCTTTCCCTGCTCTCTTCTCATTAAAATAACAAATTAATTAGAAGACCCCGTATCTCACCGATCCTGTTAAGCAAATCAATTCTTCCTTGCTCGCTGTCCAGTAAATCCTCGGCCATTGCGACGAGTGTGGCATCTATTTCATCCAGCAGTTTATATCGCTTGATTCTTCCTCTTCGATCAAAGCCTTTGACTTCCTTTAGAACGACTCCCCGTCGTATGGTGTCCTCCAAAAACTGCTTGATCATCTGGCGGTAGAGTTTTAATTCGCGTACAGTCATTATTCTAGCCAATCGCTCGCCTTGTCTATGAATATCCTGCAGTTTTTGTTGAAGCTGCTCTTGGGTACGGTCCGCATCCTGTTGAATCATGACGTCGGCAAAGTTTTTTGGCTGAACCTGCTTGGTCGAAGCGTCATTGTTGGCACGGTTTTGCCCTAAAGGCCGGAACCCTTGATCTATTTTCATGTTATGTCACGCCCAATCAGAAATGCTCAAATCGTTCAACTGGCAATACGAACACCGCTGCGCCCCCGACCTGTACTTCAACAGGGAAAGGAATATAGGAATCTGTTGATCCGCCCATCGGTGAAACCGGTGTAACCAGCTGATCGCGCACCTTACAATTTGCATTAATGACCTGCAGCACCTCATGTACTCTTTCGTCTTCAATACCAATCATAAAGGTTGTGTTGCCTGCTCTTAAGAATCCGCCGGTACTTGCAAGTTTTGTTGCTCTAAAGCCCTCACGGACAAGTGCATTCGACAATCGGTTGCTATCCTTATCTTGAATAACCGCAATTACTAATTTCATCTTCATTCCCCCTTGACTACTATTAGAATAGGTTATTAATATCTTGCGTTTCGCAACTCCCCATCTTCAGGAAGTCCATTCTATAAAATTAGACATTGGTTGCAAGAAATCCTGCAAAGCGGCTGTCAATTGCCGATAAAACGTCATGAAACACCTTTTCAGGACTTTGTTCGGCATCAATTCGCATCATTCGTACGGGGTTCTGCTGCAGAAGCTGCAAGTACCCTTCCCGTACCTTTTCGTGAAAGGAGTGCTTTTCTAGATCCAACCGGTTGATCTCCCGTTCGGCCGCTTGCGATATACGCCTTAGGCCTACTTCCGGAGACACATCCATATAAATGGTCAAATCCGGCATAAGATCTTGAATAGCGAATTGATTAATTGCCCACACCTCATCCATCCCAAGCCCTCGAGCATGCCCCTGATAAGCGAGGCTGCTGTCTACGAAACGGTCACAAATGACCATTTGACCTTGTTCAAGCGCAGGCGCAACCTTTTCCACAAGATGCTGCCTGCGAGCAGCCGCATAAAGCAGCGCTTCCGTTCTGGCATCCATGGCGACATGCTCACGGTCCAAAATAACGTTTCGAATTTGTTCCGCAATCGGGATGCCTCCGGGTTCTCTTGTCGTGGTGACCATTTTCCCCCTCTGAAGCATCTTATTCGATAGCTGTTCAATCAGTGTCGATTTGCCGGCTCCCTCGCCGCCTTCTATGGTAATGAAAACACCTTTTCTCAAACTAAGGCTTCTCCTAACGTTTATGTTAACTATACTTTCTTCTATATTAACAAAGCAGTACCCCTTGTACAATGAAGAAATGCCTCATTCATCAAAAGCATCGCGCATTCCGGTTGATTTTGGATATACCGCTATGGTTTTCATTTTTAGATCAACTGCGCCTTGAAACTTTGTGCCTGCGGAGGAAAGCTGTTGGAGATGCTTGATCATCTCTGGGGTTATTATTTCCCCTGGATACAAAACCGCAATGCCCGGCGGGTACGGCGTTACCATCTCAGCCGATATATGGTGTTCAGCATCATGCAATTGTATGCGTTCGCTTGTTTCATTTTTAAACTTGCCTCTTGCAAACGAAACAGGCTCAGAAATGCTGGTGTTAACGGATACGCTCGCTATAGAGGAAATAGTTACTCTCCTTACTGGAACAATCGCTTCACGGTTTTCCTCTCTAACCATTTCCTCAATAGCCTGCTGCAGCCTTTGTATGTCCATCATTGAGGTTTGAATACCAAGTATAAGCACTACATATTGCGGATCTGCCATCTCTGCAAAGCATCCATGGCGTTCCAATTGCTTCTGAAGCTCATATCCGGTCCGAACGCCGCTTCCATCTTGAAGCACAATTCGCAAGGGATCAAAATAAAGATTCAATTCCCCGTCAGCCTGAATATTCATCTCGGTTACATTCGTTTGCTGCTCACTCAACCATCGTCGAAAAGCTGCTGCCGAATCTAGGCTCTGTTGGAACATACTTTCACCTAATGTATCGATCATTGCGCGGGAAATATCCATAGAAGCAAGAATTGGGAATGATGGACTTGAGCTTTGGATCATCGCTAGTGACTGACGCAATATCTCTCTTGAAATTCGGTTGCCCTGTATATGAAGCATTGCCCCCATCGTTAAGGCTGGCAGCGTCTTATGCGCCGATTGCACAACAGCGTCAGCGCCCTCGGATATCGCAGATTGAGGTAATAAATGATGCATCCCAAAATGAGCGCCATGTGCCTCGTCAATCAGAATAGGTTTGTTTTTACGGTGGACAGCCTCGACATAGGGCCTCAGCTTTACACCCATTCCATAGTAATTAGGATTTGATAAAAAGACAGCCTTAGCCTCAGGGTATAAGACGAGAGCATCTTCTACTTGCTGGACAGTAGGGATTGTCGCTATACCGGATATAGGTTCAACTTGCGGCGTTAGAAATACAGCCTTCGCACCTGCTAATTTTAATCCATTCAAAATCGATTTATGAACATTTCGCTGTACGATGACAATATCGTCCGGTTCACATACGGTAAGCAGTAGAGCAATATTACCCGATGTGCTGCCGCCCACCAAAAAAAAAGTATCCTCGGATCCAAATGTATTTGCAGCCATCTGCTGCGCTTCCTTTATTGAAGCTTCTGGATGATGCAAATCATCGGTCGAGGTGAGTTCGGTTACATCAAGCCGCATAATGTTATAAAAATACTCCATTAAATCATTCTTTATCTGTTCGCTCCCAAAAGATTGTCTAAGCGCTTGGCCGCCATGATGCCCAGGCACGTGGAACCCTATCGAATTCGAATGGGCATGTCTGACTAACGCATTATAAATTGGAGCATTGAATGGCTTCATTGTATCTCGACATTCCTTTCAAATAAGCATACATGCAGACCTTCCTCTTATTGTACCTTATTAAAGCGCAAAAAAAAGAGCAGCTTCTGTAGTCAGAAACCGCTCATGCATTTTCACCCAAAAATATTTGCTTCATTTGATGAATGAAGAAGGGGTATTTCGCATCTTTAACATCTGTTTTAACCATTTCCTCTTCACAGCTCTCGCAGATAAAACCGGTAACAATTCGAATGCCTTGTCCCTCTGCCTTTTTCTCATTGCAAATATTACATTGATACTCGCGATTATCGTTCATAACAATCCCCGCTTTCGGTTTGATGCTATATAGCTACTAGTATGACACATAGTCTATCTATTTATACTTGTTTCATAGCACATTTCAAATATTTATATATCGTATGCCCCATCTGGGCTAATGGTTACTCATTCAGCGAAATTTTTCAACACAAGTATGGATAGTTCGCTCGCAAAAACCGATATAGTAAACGAGAGTCCACGTAATTTTGAAATAGAAAGGACGTCCAACCATGCGTCAGAAATTATCTGAGCAAAAAAATGCCACCATTTATCAATACCAGCTTGTGAAGCGAAAGGTAATACGCCCTGAGCTTATCCAAAGCCATTTGCTTATAGCGGCCATATTATTGGCTTTTCAAATGCTTATGTACCAAATGGACGGTTTATTTTCATGGTTATTCGGGTTCGCAGTCGTTCAAATCATACATATCGCAATTATGCTCCTTACGTTCATCAGTGTAGATGAAGCCGCTGACCGTAAATGGATCTGGCGCATTACACCGCCGTGGATTGGATTTAAGCCTGCCAACGATATTAAGCTGCTGCTATTCCGCCGAGTTCATCGGCATATGTTTTGGATCGGCCTGTGCGCCATTGCTCTTCTATACCCTTGGGTTAAAGAATCATTGATGATAAGTATCGTGAGCTGGCATTTATGGCTGCTTACTCCCCGTTTACTTCTTTCCTTCTCTTTCCGTAAAGAGCAGAAGGATGGCGTGCTTCGACTCGAGGCGCGTGAAGCATCCTATTACCGTAGATAAAACAAAGGCCTTAGAAGCTCAAATAGAGCACTCTTAGGCCTTGTTTTAATTCCTCGATTATTTATAGAAACAAAAAACCGATCGCATCACATGCGATCGGTCTCTCGTGCTTGGCGACGTCCTACTCTCCCAAGACCCTGCGGTCTAAGTACCATTGGCGCTGGAGGGCTTAACGGTCGTGTTCGGTATGGGAACGCGTGGTTCCCCTCCGCCATCGCCACCAAACGTAGCGTATTGCACGCTGAAAACTGGATACGAAAGTTAGGTTTGCTGAAACCTTTTTAGCTGCTGTCTGCCGGATGTATGGGTCCATGCAAACGTTTTAGGATAAGCCCTCGACCGATTAGTATTCGTCAGCTACACACATTGCTGTGCTTCCACCCCGAACCTATCAACCTCGTCGTCTTCAAGGGGTCTTACATACTGGGAAATCTCATCTTGAGGGGGGCTTCACGCTTAGATGCTTTCAGCGCTTATCCCGTCCGTACTTGGCTACCCAGCGGTGCTCCTGGCGGAACAACTGGTACACCAGCGGTACGTCCATCCCGGTCCTCTCGTACTAAGGACAGCTCCTCTCAAATTTCCTGCGCCCGCGACAGATAGGGACCGAACTGTCTCACGACGTTCTGAACCCAGCTCGCGTACCGCTTTAATGGGCGAACAGCCCAACCCTTGGGACCTACTTCAGCCCCAGGATGCGATGAGCCGACATCGAGGTGCCAAACCTCCCCGTCGATGTGGACTCTTGGGGGAGATAAGCCTGTTATCCCCAGGGTAGCTTTTATCCGTTGAGCGATGGCCCTTCCATTCGGTACCACCGGATCACTAAGCCCGACTTTCGTCCCTGCTCGACTTGTAGGTCTCGCAGTCAAGCTCCCTTATGCCTTTGCACTCTTCGAATGATTTCCAACCATTCTGAGGGAACCTTTGGGCGCCTCCGTTACATTTTAGGAGGCGACCGCCCCAGTCAAACTGTCCACCTGACACGGTCCCTCTGCCGGTTTCACGGCAGCAGGTTAGAACTCCGATACGATCAGGGTGGTATCCCAACGTCGCCTCCACACAAGCTGGCGCTCATGCTTCTCAGGCTCCCACCTATCCTGTACAGATCGTACCAAAGTCCAATATCAAGTTACAGTAAAGCTCCATGGGGTCTTTCCGTCTTGTCGCGGGTAACCTGCATCTTCACAGGTATTAAAATTTCACCGGATCTCTCGTTGAGACAGCGCCCAAGTCGTTACGCCATTCGTGCGGGTCAGAATTTACCTGACAAGGAATTTCGCTACCTTAGGACCGTTATAGTTACGGCCGCCGTTTACTGGGGCTTCGGTTCACAGCTTCGGGTTTAACCCCTAACCGCTCCCCTTAACCTTCCAGCACCGGGCAGGCGTCAGCCCGTATACTTCGCCTTACGGCTTCGCACAGACCTGTGTTTTTGCTAAACAGTCGCTTGGGCCTTTTCACTGCGGCCCCCTCGGGCTATAAACCCTACCGAGGCACCCCTTCTCCCGAAGTTACGGGGTCATTTTGCCGAGTTCCTTAACGAGAGTTCTTCCGCGCGCCTTAGCATGCTCTGCTCGCCTACCTGTGTCGGTTTGCGGTACGGGCACCTTCACCTGGCTAGAGGCTTTTCTTGACAGCCGGAGTACATGACCTTCGCTACTATAATTTTCGCTCCCCATCACAGCCCAGCCTAATAGTGTGCGGATTTGCCTACACACTAGCCTCACTGCTTGGACGGGCTATTCCATCAGCCCGCGTCACTGCCCTTCTGTGTCACCCCATTGCTCATAACGGTTTACGGTGGTACAGGAATTTCAACCTGTTGTCCATCCACTACGCCTTTCGGCCTCGCGTTAGGTCCCGACTTACCCTGAGAGGACGAGCCTTCCTCAGGAACCCTTAGGCTTTCGGCGGACAAGATTCTCACTTGTCTTTTCGTTACTCATACCGGCATTCTCACTTGAATACAGTCCACCAGTCCTCACGGTCCAACTTCAATCCGTATTCAACGCTCCCCTACCCAAGTACCATATAGGCACATGTCATAGCTTCGGTGGTGTGTTTAGCCCCGTTACATTTTCGGCGCAGAGTCACTCGACCAGTGAGCTATTACGCACTCTTTAAATGGTGGCTGCTTCTAAGCCAACATCCTGGTTGTCTTTGCAACTCCACATCCTTTCCCACTTAACACACACTTGGGGACCTTAGCTGATGATCTGGGCTGTTTCCCTCTTGACAATGGATCTTAGCACTCACTGTCTGACTCCCGAGTAGCACGTCTATGGCATTCGGAGTTTGACTGGACTTGGTAACCCTTGGCGGGCCCCGCACCCAATCAGTGCTCTACCTCCACGACGCTCATTCCTCGAGGCTAGCCCTAAAGCTATTTCGGGGAGAACCAGCTATCTCCGAGTTCGATTGGAATTTCTCCGCTACCCCCACCTCATCCCCGCACTTTTCAACGTGCGTGGGTTCGGGCCTCCAGTGCGTGTTACCGCACCTTCACCCTGGACAGGGGTAGATCACACGGTTTCGGGTCTACGACCACGTACTTATTCGCCCTATTCAGACTCGCTTTCGCTACGGCTCCGTCTTCCCGACTTAACCTTGCACGTGATCGTAACTCGCCGGTTCATTCTACAAAAGGCACGCCATCACCCATTTAACGGGCTCTGACTTTTTGTAAGCGCACGGTTTCAGGTTCTTTTTCACTCCGCTTCCGCGGTGCTTTTCACCTTTCCCTCACGGTACTGCTTCACTATCGGTCACCAGGGAGTATTTAGCCTTGGCAGATGGTCCTGCCGGATTCCGACGGGGTTTCACGTGTCCCGCCGTACTCAGGATCCGTCTCGGAGAGTGCTTGCTTTCGGTTACAGGGCTTTTACCTGCTCTGGCGGGCCTTTCCAGACCTCTTCGCCTACCAAACACCTTTGTAACTCCATGTGAGACGTCCTACAACCCCAAGGAGCAAGCTCCTTGGTTTGGGCTAATCCGCGTTCGCTCGCCGCTACTGACGGAATCACTATTGTTTTCTCTTCCTCAGGGTACTTAGATGTTTCAGTTCCCCTGGTATGCCTCTTATCAACCTATGTATTCAGTTGATAGTAACTGTCCATTACGACAGCTGGGTTTCCCCATTCGGAAATCCTCGGATCAATGCCTGCTTACGGCTCCCCGGGGCGGTATCGTTGTTCGCCACGTCCTTCTTCGGCTCCTGGTGCCTAGGCATCCTCCGTGCGCTCTTACTAGCTTAACCATTTGCTCGGGTGATCGCTCACCTTCGCTTCTAATAAAAACAACTAAAGGATGTTTCAGCAATTCTTTTCTTTCGTTATCCAGTTTTCAAGGTGCAAAGTAAATCACAGCGGAGCCTTTCGGCTGCTGCAAAGGTGTAAATATAACACCTGCTTGGCGACGTCCTACTCTCCCAAGACCCTGCGGTCTAAGTACCATTGGCGCTGGAGGGCTTAACGGTCGTGTTCGGTATGGGAACGCGTGGTTCCCCTCCGCCATCGCCACCAAACGGATGACATGACTTACATTGAAAGAGGATTAATCTTTCAAAACTGACAACGAGTAAGCGATAAACTGCCAAGTTTATCCGAACCTCATCGGGTCCGGGTATTTCCTTAGAAAGGAGGTGATCCAGCCGCACCTTCCGATACGGCTACCTTGTTACGACTTCACCCCAATCATCTACCCCACCTTCGACGGCTAGCTCCCTTGCGGGTTACCCCACCGGCTTCGGGTGTTGTAAACTCTCGTGGTGTGACGGGCGGTGTGTACAAGACCCGGG
>NZ_CP183886.1:2477500-2542500 GCF_048572955.1 Pristimantibacillus sp. PTI5 | reverse complement strand
GTTGAAATTCCTGTACCACCGTAAACCGTTATGAGCAATGGGGTGACACAGAAGGGCAGTGACGCGGGCTGATGGAATAGCCCGTCCAAGCAGTGAGGCTAGTGTGTAGGCAAATCCGCACACTGTTAGGCTGGGCTGTGATGGGGAGCGAAAATTATAGTAGCGAAGGTCATGTACTCCGGCTGTCAAGAAAAGCCTCTAGCCAGGTGAAGGTGCCCGTACCGCAAACCGACACAGGTAGGCGAGCAGAGCATGCTAAGGCGCGCGGAAGAACTCTCGTTAAGGAACTCGGCAAAATGACCCCGTAACTTCGGGAGAAGGGGTGCCTCGGTAGGGTTTATAGCCCGAGGGGGCCGCAGTGAAAAGGCCCAAGCGACTGTTTAGCAAAAACACAGGTCTGTGCGAAGCCGTAAGGCGAAGTATACGGGCTGACGCCTGCCCGGTGCTGGAAGGTTAAGGGGAGCGGTTAGGGGTAACCCGAAGCTGTGAACCGAAGCCCCAGTAAACGGCGGCCGTAACTATAACGGTCCTAAGGTAGCGAAATTCCTTGTCAGGTAAATTCTGACCCGCACGAATGGCGTAACGACTTGGGCGCTGTCTCAACGAGAGATCCGGTGAAATTTTAATACCTGTGAAGATGCAGGTTACCCGCGACAAGACGGAAAGACCCCATGGAGCTTTACTGTAACTTGATATTGGACTTTGGTACGATCTGTACAGGATAGGTGGGAGCCTGAGAAGCATGAGCGCCAGCTTGTGTGGAGGCGACGTTGGGATACCACCCTGATCGTATCGGAGTTCTAACCTGCTGCCGTGAAACCGGCAGAGGGACCGTGTCAGGTGGACAGTTTGACTGGGGCGGTCGCCTCCTAAAATGTAACGGAGGCGCCCAAAGGTTCCCTCAGAATGGTTGGAAATCATTCGAAGAGTGCAAAGGCATAAGGGAGCTTGACTGCGAGACCTACAAGTCGAGCAGGGACGAAAGTCGGGCTTAGTGATCCGGTGGTACCGAATGGAAGGGCCATCGCTCAACGGATAAAAGCTACCCTGGGGATAACAGGCTTATCTCCCCCAAGAGTCCACATCGACGGGGAGGTTTGGCACCTCGATGTCGGCTCATCGCATCCTGGGGCTGAAGTAGGTCCCAAGGGTTGGGCTGTTCGCCCATTAAAGCGGTACGCGAGCTGGGTTCAGAACGTCGTGAGACAGTTCGGTCCCTATCTGTCGCGGGCGCAGGAAATTTGAGAGGAGCTGTCCTTAGTACGAGAGGACCGGGATGGACGTACCGCTGGTGTACCAGTTGTTCCGCCAGGAGCACCGCTGGGTAGCCAAGTACGGACGGGATAAGCGCTGAAAGCATCTAAGCGTGAAGCCCCCCTCAAGATGAGATTTCCCAGTATGTAAGACCCCTTGAAGACGACGAGGTTGATAGGTTCGGGGTGGAAGCACAGCAATGTGTGTAGCTGACGAATACTAATCGGTCGAGGGCTTATCCTAAAACGTTTGAGAAGCAAACTTACATCGTAAGCATACGCTTAAGTTTGCCCCGGACCCATACATCCGGCAGACAGCAGCTAAAAAGGTTTCAGCAAACCTAATCTTTCGTATCCAGTTTTCAGCGTGCAACACGCTACGTTTGGTGGCGATGGCGGAGGGGAACCACGCGTTCCCATACCGAACACGACCGTTAAGCCCTCCAGCGCCAATGGTACTTAGACCGCAGGGTCTTGGGAGAGTAGGACGTCGCCAAGCACGAGAGACCGATCGCATGTGATGCGATCGGTTTTTTGTTGTTTCGATAGTCACCCAGATCAAGGGTATAGGACCTCGATTTCATACTCCAGGCATCTTCTTTTCGCCTCCGCAAGACAAGCTTCGCCAAAAGCTATGATTTTTTTAGTAAATCGCCATGTTTTGACTCTTTATGATTCGCCTTATGTCTACATAATTTATATATGAATTCCAATCCTTGTAATGCTTTTGTCTTTAACCTAAGTCATGTACACTTAAGCGTTTTTATTTACTTGCAAGGAAACCTCATGTATAAACAGCAGCTAACCGCACCAAGCTAATATAAAATGAATTTTAATGAGCACTTGACCTTTTGCTAAAATTGCATATAATAAAATCAAAGTCAAAGAAAGTCAAAGTCAGTTGTCCGAATATTCCGTGTATGACAAAATTGACTTTTGGCTTCCATGATTTTTTGTTTCAATTCTTGCTTTATTGGTTATTTCTCAGGGAGGTTGGTGGTTTGCGTAACATTTCCGATCTCATCGAACAGTATTTGAAGCATATGCTTCAGGACAGTCCTGAAGGAGCAGTAGAAATTCAGCGCAATGACTTGGCTGACAAATTTTCTTGTGTACCTTCGCAAATCAACTATGTCATCAGTACTCGATTTACCATGGAGAAAGGATACATGGTTGAAAGTAAGCGTGGAGGCGGAGGCTATATCCGAATACAACGGATTGATCTTCCGGCACTGAAGGCGATTCAATTCCATATCGAGGAAACGATAGGGGAATGCGTCGATCAAAGTGCGGCGGAAGGACTTATTTATCAGCTGGAGGAAGCGAGACTTATCACGAAACGTGAAGGTAATCTGCTCCGGGCCGCAGTACACCGCGATACGATCGCGCTTAAGCTGCCGCTCAGAGATGAAATCCGGGCACGATTGCTCAGGTCCATGCTGATCTCATTGCTGGTCAAATAACGAGCAGCCGTTTATACCGGGAGGAGGGATCAGGCTTGTTTTGCCAAGAATGCGGTAAAAAGCCCGCTACGCTTCATTTTACAAAAATCATCAATGGCGAGAAAACCGAATTTCACATTTGTGAAAGCTGTGCCCGCGAGAAAGGTGAAGGTATACCTGGCGCGCCGAATAGTTTTTCCATTCATAGCTTATTGTCAGGACTTCTTGATTTTGAGCAATTAGGCAGTTCGGGAATTGCCGGTATTAAAGAGCCATTGCTGCGCTGCGAGGAATGCGGACTTACCTATACACAGTTCAGCAAGATTGGCCGATTCGGCTGCAGCTCCTGTTATCAGGCTTTTGAAGCTAAGCTTGATCCGCTTCTCAAGCGTGTTCACAGCAGTACCGTGCACAGCGGTAAGATTCCAAAGCGCTCGGGCGGACAAATCCAATGCAAGCGCGAAATCGAACAGCTAAGGCGGAATCTGCAAGAGAAGATTGATCAAGAGGAGTTTGAAAGCGCGGCTCAGCTGCGTGATCGAATACGTGAATTAGAACGTAAAATTGCAGACCTGTAAGCTGGTATAGAAGGAGTGAAAGTACCTCTTGACTAAGCATCGATTCTCACAGCATGCGCTTAGCGAATGGATGAAGGACACAGGGCCTGAATCCGAAATTGTTATAAGCAGCAGAGTGCGAGTAGCGCGTAATTTACGTCATCAGCCTTTTCCATTGCTTGCAACGAATCAACAATCTAAGGATGTCATGGATCAGCTGACCGAAGTAAGCCAAAGCGGTAAGCTGCAGTCCATTGGTTCATTCGAAACCATTGTTTTGTCAGATTTAAGCGAGCTTGATAAAAGGGTGCTTGTTGAAAAGCATCTAATCAGTCCTAATTTAGCGAACGAATCGCGATGCGGGGCCGTTATTTTAAGCGATAATGAATCTGTTAGCATAATGATTAACGAAGAAGATCATTTGCGCATTCAATGTCTGTATCCTGGTTTTCAAATCCAAGAGGCATGGGCATTGGCTAGCGGAATTGACGATATTTTTGAAGAATCCGCTGATTATGCTTTTGATGAAAAACGCGGTTATCTAACGACATGTCCAACAAACGTTGGAACAGGGATAAGGGCTTCGGTTATGATGCATTTGCCGGCGCTTGTGCTTACGTCGCAAATCAATCGCATATTGTCAGCAGTCACGCAGGTGGGTTTAGCAGTTAGAGGATTGTACGGCGAGGGCAGTGAGGCGCTTGGCAATTTATTTCAAGTGTCAAACCAAATTACGCTTGGGCAATCCGAGAATGAAATTATAGACAATTTGTACAGTGTAGCCAGACAAATTATCGAGCATGAGAAAGCAGCGCGCAAGCGCCTCATGCATGACTCAAAGCTGAGAACGGTGGATCGGATAAAGCGGTCATACGGTATTTTATCTTATGCACAGGTTATGGATTCCAAGGAAGCGGCACAGCGTTTATCGGATGTGCGGCTTGGCGCGGACCTCGGTATTTTATCAGATGTAACGCCGCAAGTGTTGAACGAGCTTTTGGTAATGACTCAGCCTGGATTTTTACAGCAAACCTTCGATGAGAAGATGAGTCCAGAGCAGAGGGATTTCAGAAGAGCAGAACTCATACGCAAGCAATTGCGTGGTGAAAAAGGCCATGGGGGTGCGTAAATATGATGTTTGGAAGATTCACGGAGCGAGCACAGAAGGTGCTTGCATTGGCGCAAGAAGAAGCGGTTCGCCTAGGACATAACAATATCGGAACAGAGCATATTTTGCTTGGCCTTATTCGCGAAGGGGAAGGAATAGCGGCTAAAGCGTTAATCGGACTAGGACTTGGACTTGAAAAAATCCAGGATGAGGTTGAAGCTTTAATCGGTCGCGGCCAAGAGCAGCCGAACAACATCGCATATACGCCGCGCGCCAAAAAAGTGATCGAGCTTTCGATGGATGAAGCTAGAAAGCTTGGACATACGTATGTCGGCACTGAGCATATATTGCTTGGACTGATTCGCGAAGGCGAAGGCGTAGCGGCACGCGTGCTCAATAATCTTGGTATTAGTCTTAATAAGGCTCGCCAACAAGTGCTGCAGCTGCTAGGCAGCAGCGAGGCCGTATCAAGCAACCACGGCTCGCCTGCTAACGTTAGTACGCCTACGCTTGACGGTCTCGCAAGAGACTTGACGGCTTATGCGAAAGAAGGAAATCTCGATCCCGTTATTGGACGCAGCAAAGAAATCGAGCGCGTTATTCAAGTGCTTAGCCGTCGTACCAAAAACAATCCCGTGCTAATCGGGGAGCCAGGCGTAGGTAAAACAGCAATTGCTGAAGGCCTTGCCCAAAAGATTATCGAAAATGAAATTCCCGAAACTTTGCGTGATAAACGAGTAATGACGCTGGATATGGGGTCTGTAGTCGCAGGTACGAAATACCGCGGCGAGTTCGAGGACCGTCTGAAAAAGATCATGGATGAGATTCGCCAAGCTGGCAATATCATTCTATTCATCGACGAGCTTCATACGCTAATCGGCGCAGGCGGAGCAGAAGGCGCGATCGATGCGTCGAATATTTTGAAGCCGGCTCTAGCGCGCGGCGAGCTTCAGTGCATTGGAGCTACGACGCTGGATGAATACCGTAAATACATCGAGAAGGATGCAGCGCTTGAGCGCCGCTTTCAGCCGATTACGGTCGATCAGCCGTCACCTGAGGAAGCCATTCAAATTTTGTACGGCTTACGCGACCGCTACGAAGCTCACCACCGCGTGAAAATTACGGATGAAGCGATTGTGCAAGCTGTTAAGTTGTCTGACCGTTATATTCCGGATCGGTTCTTGCCGGATAAAGCCATTGACCTCATCGACGAAGCAGGTTCGAAGGTGCGTCTAAATTCTTACACGGTACCGCCGAATTTGAAGCAGCTTGAAAATCGTCTGGAGGATATCCGCAAGGAGAAGGATGCAGCGGTTCAGAGCCAAGAATTCGAGAAGGCGGCAGCGCTTCGTGACACGGAGCAAAAAATTCGCGAAGAGCTCGACATAACCAAAAACCAGTGGAAAGAAAAACAAGGCCGTACAGATTCCGAAGTGACACCTGAGGATATCGCACAAGTTGTAGCCAGCTGGACAGGTATTCCGGTCAGTAAAATGGCTGAAGGAGAAACCGAGCGCCTGTTGAAAATGGAAGATATTCTTCATGACCGCATTATCGGTCAGGAGGACGCAGTCAAATCGGTATCGAGAGCGATTCGCCGCGCGCGTGCCGGTCTGAAGGATCCGAAGCGTCCAATCGGTTCATTCATTTTCTTAGGTCCAACAGGGGTTGGTAAGACGGAGCTCGCAAGAGCGCTTGCCGAAGCGATGTTTGGCGATGAGAACGCGGTTATCCGCATCGACATGTCGGAATACATGGAGAAGCACTCGACTTCACGTCTAGTCGGAGCGCCTCCGGGCTATGTCGGCTATGAAGAAGGTGGCCAACTGACGGAGAAAGTACGCCGCAAGCCTTATTCCGTAGTCCTGCTCGATGAGATCGAGAAAGCACATCCAGAGGTATTCAATATCTTGCTTCAAGTGCTTGAGGATGGTCGTTTAACCGATTCGAAAGGGCGCGTTGTTGATTTCCGCAATACGCTGATCATTATGACTTCGAATGTCGGAGCCGATCAAATCAAGAAGAATTCTTCCCTTGGCTTTACTGCCGTTCAGGATGCAGGGCGCGATTTCTTGCAAATGAAGGACAAAGTCATGGCTGAGCTTAAGAAAAGCTTCCGTCCGGAGTTCTTAAACCGTATTGATGAGAGCATCGTGTTCCATTCGCTTGGCGAAGAGCATATTGCCCAAATCGTTACATTGATGTCGGAGGAGCTCCGCAAACGTCTGCGTGAGCAGGAGGTTGATTTCGTACTGACGGATGCAGCGAAAGCGTTCCTTGCTAAGGAAGGCTACGATCCGCAATACGGAGCGCGTCCGCTTCGCCGGGCGATCCAAAAGCATATCGAGGACCGTCTGTCCGAAGATTTGCTTATGGGTAAAATCCAAAAAGGCGACACGTTCACCATTGACGAAAAAGATGGCGGCCTAACGGTCAGCAAGTCCATCCAAGAACAAGAACCTGAGGAATCCACTACGAAATAAACGATAATATCGAACGGTCCCGCGACAGACAGCTGTTTGCGGGACTGTTTTTATTGTCGAAAAAATTGACAATGAGAATCATTATCGTATAATGGGTGGATAGCAATACATAGAATGGGAGGAACAACGATGATAGTTGTTACTAATACAATTAAGGTGAAAAAGGGACATGGAGAGACGGTAGCCAAACGTTTTCAAAACTCGAAGGGAATTGATTTATCCCCAGGCTTTGTTCGCATGGAGGTTTTATTCACGGAAGGAATAGAAGAACATGACGAGCTTAAAGTCAGCACGACATGGGAAGACAAAGCTTCTTTTGAAGGCTGGGTAAACAGTGATTCCTTCCGGCAGGCGCATGCCCACCGAGGAGGGCAGCAGCCGGGTGTCGAAGGCCAGCAAACGGAAAGTGTCATGCTCGGATCACAGCTGACTACGCATCGCGTATTGGTTGCCCGCCAGGTTGAAATTGAAGGCTAACGTATTTAACCGTTCGCTCTCTTATCCACAGTGGATAACGGGAGCGTTTTTTGTTGTTTTGGAGCAAGAGGGCTGAGGACTATGGGGATATGTTGATGACTTGTGGATAATGTTGATAAGTTGTTGGTAAATCTGTGGATAATTAATATGAGAATCAAAATGGATAGGTTGGGCTGTGGGAAACGAATAATAGTTAGGTTATCGTCTGTTTTTCATTCACAATGTGGGTTTATACATGGGGGATAAAATGGTAAACTTTATATAGTGTCATTTTAAGCATAATCGCTAGGGATGGCTTCATCTATTTTTGCTAGCCCATAACGTTTAAGGAGTACAGAATGGCCAAAATAAAATCGAAGTTCGTTTGTACGGAATGCGGTACCGAATCAGCAAAGTGGCTGGGCAAATGCCCGGGCTGCCATGCCTGGAATTCCATGGTGGAAGAGAAAGAAACGGTTGTGAAGACGAAGGGAGTCGGATTGTCTTCGTTTCATGCGAAAGAAAAGCCGCAGTCCATCATACATATAGAAAGTGGGCAAGAGCCTAGGATCGAAACGAGGATGCTTGAGCTCAACCGAGTGCTCGGCGGCGGCGTCGTTCCTGGCTCGCTTATTCTTGTAGGCGGAGATCCCGGTATCGGAAAATCAACGCTGCTGCTGCAAACCTCTCATGCCCTTGCCGTGAAAGGGCTGAAGGTTCTCTATATTTCCGGAGAGGAGTCAGTGCGGCAGACGAGGCTTCGGGCTGACCGCCTTGGCGCGCTGACGGAATCGCTGTATGTATTATGCGAGACCAATATGGAGCAAATTAACGATGCGATTGAATCGGTTCAACCGGATTTTCTCGTCATCGACTCGATTCAAACGGTTTATGATCCCAATGTTCAATCAGCTCCCGGCAGTGTGTCGCAGGTTCGCGAATGTACGGCGCATTTTATGAGAGTTGCCAAAATTAAAGGGATCGCAACGGTGCTCGTCGGCCATGTAACGAAAGAAGGCGCAATAGCAGGGCCTAGGCTGCTCGAGCATATGGTGGACTGCGTCCTTTATTTTGAAGGGGAGCGCCATCATACATACCGGATTCTACGCGCCGTTAAAAACCGCTTCGGTTCGACGAATGAAATCGGTATTTTTGAAATGGGCGAGGATGGCTTGCGGGAGGTGTCCAACCCTTCTGAATTATTTCTGTCCGAGCGACCGCTCGGCGTATCCGGTTCGACGGTCGTCGCTGCCATGGAGGGTACGAGACCAGTGCTTGTAGAGCTTCAAGCGCTTGTGGCAACAACCAACTTCCCTTCTCCAAGAAGAATGTCCACGGGCATTGACCACAACCGGATGGCGCTTATCATTGCGGTATTGGAGAAACGTAACGGCATGTTTCTGCAAACGCAGGATGCTTACTTGAACGTAGCTGGCGGCGTGAAGCTGGATGAGCCGGCAGTCGACCTTGCAGCGGCGGTCAGCATTGCCTCTAGCTTTCGGGATGCGCCAACGAAGCCGTACGACGTTATTTTTGGCGAGGTAGGGCTGACGGGCGAGGTTCGCGCGGTATCGCGGGCGGAGCAGCGTGTGAAGGAAGCAGAAAAATTAGGATTCAAACGTGTCATTATGCCGGAGAAGAGCTTAAAAGGGTGGAAGCCGCCCGCAGGCATAGAAATTATTGGCGTAACCACAGTGTCGGAAGCACTTAAGGCAGCGCTTGGATAGGGGGGCAGACGATGAAGGAACCTACTCAGCTTGAAATTATGAATCAACTATTGCAATTAGTCGCACCAGGTACCCCTTTTCGTGATGGGCTTGAAAATGTGCTTCGGGCCAAAACGGGGGCTTTGCTTGTAGTAGGCTATAGTCCAGAGGTGATGGAGGTTGTGGATGGAGGCTTCTCCATTAACTGCGATTTCTCGCCCAACTATTTATATGAGCTTGCGAAAATGGACGGCGCGATTATTTTGAGCGAAGATATGCGGAGAATCTTGTATGCGAATACGCAGCTCATTCCGAACAGCTCTATCCCGTCGATTGAAACGGGAATCCGCCACCGTACCGCGGAGCGTGTGGCGAAGCAGACCGGAAAGCTTGTCGTATCGATCTCGCAGCGCCGGAATATCATCACGCTCTATCAAGGCAACCTTCGTTACTCGCTGAAGGATATGGGCGTTATTTTGACTAAGGCCAACCAAGCGATTCAGACTCTAGAGAAATATAAAGCGGTGCTTAGCCAATCGTTTACGAATTTATCGGCGCTTGAATTTGAGGAGCTTGTTACCCTGCAGGAAGTAGCGCATGTTATCCAGCGCGTGGAGATGGTGCTGCGCATCAAAATGGAAATTAAACGTTATGTGAATGAGTTGGGTACGGAAGGCCGCCTCATCAGCATGCAGATGGATGAATTGGTAGGTGGCGTTGAAGAGGATGCCTGGTACTTACTTAAGGATTATGCCAAAGAGAATTCGGATGAGAAGATCCGAGAGATCCGGGCAGGCCTAAAAAAACTGAGCTCGGATGAGCTGCTAGATGCGCCGCCGATCATCCGTCTAATCGGATACCCGCATACGAGCAATATGAGCGATGAGTCGGTTTCCCCACGCGGTTATCGTTTGCTTAACAAAATTCCGAGATTGCCTCTTATTATTATGAACAATCTGATCGAGCAATTTGGACGGCTGCCTCATATCCTGATGGCGACGATTGAAGAATTGGATGAAGTGGAAGGCATTGGCGAGGTACGTGCACGGGCCATCAAAGAAGGACTCAAGCGGATACAAGAGCAGATGTTCATTGACAGGCAAATTTAAATCCCATACAATGGATTGAATGTGGTCCTTTAACGCGGATGTACATTCGTTGTGGGTTTTGGGGCATAGTAGAGAAGAGGTGGAAAAGATGATCGCAAAATCGATACCGAGCCTTCTCACGGTGGGGAATTTATTCTTAGGAGTAATCGCCATCATTCTTGTATTTAACGAAAAACCGGATACGGCAGCTATGATGGTGTTAATCGCCATGCTGCTTGACGGTGTAGACGGACGCGTTGCTCGGGCGCTGAACGTTCAAAGTGAATTCGGTAAGGAGCTAGACTCGTTATCCGATGTGATTTCGTTTGGCGTAGCACCGGCTTTTATTATGTATGTGGTCGCTTTTCAGGATCTTAATCCAGCCTTCGCATGGATTGTTACGGCATTGTTTCCCATTTGCGGCGCTTTACGGCTTGCCCGCTTCAATGTCATTTCAAGCGCGCCTGGCTACTTTATCGGTCTTCCGATACCGGCGGCCGGCGGTGTGTTAGCGACGCTTGCATTGTTCAAAGACGACATTTATGTATCGGTGCTGCTCACGAGCACGCTTGTACTTTCCTTGCTCATGGTCAGTACGATTAAATATCCGAATTTCAAGAAAGTCGGCATTCCTAAGAGCGCCATTTGGGTTGTGCCTATTGTCATAGTCGTGGCTGTCGTGCTCGGCTTGTTCTTCAAAAACGATCTGTCAAAAATATTGTTCGTACCGCTGCTTCTCTATGCGCTGTACGGCCTAAAAAAAAACGTTGATCGCCGTTTGCCAAAGCGGAACCGGAAGCGGAAATCGCGCGATGAAATCGCCGAAGAGCCTGTTCAAACGGAAAAGCCGGCTTAAGACGGCAGTTGAACGGTTGAATGCTGCATCTATCCAATAAAGAGCGTTTCTGAACACAGCCTATTGTGTCTAGAAGCGCTCTTTTTATAGGGATTCTCAAAGAAATAGCCTTGAGGCGCACATCGCCTCAAGGCTATTTTAATTATCAAGTAAGCTTTGAGGCTCATTTCTTTACGTTAAATTAAACAGGCCAAGCGTTGAGCATTTGTCGTATTCATCGGCAATAACCTCATCCAGTTGAATATTCAGCAGATTGCATAAGGCTGTCATGTAAAACAGGTTGCGGCCCAGATCGTTCTTAAGCGCGTCGCGGCAATGCTCGCATACGGCTCCGGTGAGATGGCTTTGCAGCGTCGTTTTGGCATTTTCGAGATTCAGGTCATCCGAGTATTGCTGCTTGCGGGCATTTAATTCGATACAGCCGCAATCCGTTACTGCTTTGGTAACTGCACGATTGACAGAAGCACCCGACTGTCCGAATTTGGACATAACATCTAACAGACTGCGGTGACGTAGCAGCAATTCGGATACTTGCTGCTGAAATTGATCCAGTGTAGGAGCGCTCATCGGTTCCACCTCTTTCACCAACCTCTTTTGTTATTATCTTAATTTCCATTATAAGCGTCATCCCGTCCGTTTACAAAATGTGAATTATTAAAATTTATAAATGTTTGCAATTAATAGGCTCCCCTACGGTTAGCAAGGCAATTATTGGAACATAATTGTAGTGGAGGTGAACCATAATGGTTAGACGTATAATTCAACTAATGGGAATGTTGTTCGGCGGTATGGCAGGCGGTGAAGTATATGGATGGATAAATGGAGCGGCCGTATGGTCAGGCTCATCCTTCGGTATGCTACAGCGATCCGGCACTTATTACATGAATGTAGCAATTGGCGCGGTTTTTGGTGTGGTTGCAGCAACGATGTTAGCAGGGCAAATCATCCGTTATATGCAGAAGGGTGCGGAGCAAACCGCTGCGCTTCCGATGCAGCAGCTCATTGCAGGGGCCGGAGGGCTTCTTGCAGGCTTATTGCTTACCGTCTTGATCTATCCGGCAGTATCTGGACTTGAGGGCATAGGAAGCCTTATTCCTGCGGCTATGATGGTATGCTTCGGCTATTTGGGCATGCGTATCGGCCTGCATAAGCAGCAGGAGCTGGCAGAAGGCTTTGCTGCCTTGCTGGAGAAGCGCAGAATCGCACCGGCTGCAGATGAAGCAGGCGGCTACGAGGAGCATAAGATACTCGATACAAGCGTTATTATCGATGGGCGGATTGCAGACATCTGCAAAACCGGTTTTATTGAAGGGACGCTTGTCATTCCGGAGTTCGTGCTTGAGGAGCTTCAACACATTGCAGATTCATCTGATTTGCTGAAACGCAACAGGGGACGGCGCGGGCTCGATATTTTGAACAAAATTCAAAAAGAGCTTGATGTGAAGGTTCTTATTTACGAAGGTGACTTCGAAGAAATCGGCGAAGTGGACAGCAAGCTGGTCAAGCTCGCTAAGGCGCTTCACGGCAAGGTCGTTACGAATGATTTTAATTTAAACAAAGTTTGCGAGCTTCAAGGCGTCTCGGTGCTAAACATTAATGATTTGGCTAATGCGGTCAAGCCGGTTGTTCTGCCTGGGGAAGAAATCATCGTTCAAGTGATAAAAGACGGCAAAGAGCATGGCCAAGGCGTCGCCTATTTGGATGACGGCACGATGATCGTCGTTGAAGGCGGCCGCGATTATATCGGAACGACAATGGAGGTGCTCGTAACGAGCGTATTGCAAACCTCTGCGGGCCGAATGATATTCGCAAAGCCGAAGCTGTTGGAAAAAGCGCTGTAACAAGGTATGATAGTACTATTGTTAGAGCGCAAACGGCTGACGCCGCTCTGCAGCGGCAAAAGCTCGTTTCGCGGTGAAAAATAAGCCTGCTGTGAGAGATGATCTTATATGCGCTTATTTTTAAATCAGTGTGAGGCGGGTCGAAGGCATGGGAGCAGATTGGGGAGTCATCATCGTAGCGGCCGGACGAGGCACGCGAATGGGGACGAAGGAAAGCAAGCAATATTTACAGCTCGGGGACAAGCCCATACTTGTCCATACGCTTGAGCTGTTTCAGTCGATGGAATCGGTCAAGGAAGCGGTCCTTGTCGTTGGAAGCGATGATGTGGAGCGCTGCCGCAATTGGGTGGCCCAATACGGCCTGACGAAGGTTACGGCTGTTGTTGCCGGAGGCAAAGAGCGCCAGCATTCCGTATATTGCGGGCTGCAGGAGCTGTCAACGGACTGGGTCATGGTCCATGACGGGGTGCGCCCGCTTGTAACGGCGGATGCTGTACATGCTTGCTGCATGCAGGCAGAGCATAGCGGCGCTGCCGTGCTGGCCGTTCCGGTTAAAGATACGATTAAACAAGTAAATGAAGCGGGTGTGATCGTTTCGACACCGGACCGCCGAAGCTTGTGGGCGATACAAACGCCGCAAGCTTTTCGACGTGTCCTGCTGCTGGAAGCGCACGAACGCGCAATGGCGGAGCAATTCGTAGGAACGGATGACGCGATGGTTGTCGAGCGCATGGGCGCTAGCGTTACCGTAGCAGAAGGCGAATACACCAATATTAAAATTACGACGCCTGAAGATTTGCCGTGGGCGGAATTTCTGCTTGCGAAGCGTCGTGCCGACAAGGCAGAGGGGAACGGTGGGCAAGAATGATTCGAGTTGGACAAGGATTTGATGTGCATCAGTTGGTAGAAGGACGTCCCTGTATTATCGGGGGGGTAACGATTCCTTATGAGAAGGGCCTGCTGGGCCATTCGGACGCGGATGTGCTGCTGCATGCGATAACAGATGCGATTCTGGGTGCTCTGGGTCTTGGTGATATTGGCAAACATTTTCCCGATACGGATGCCGCATATAAGGACGCAGACAGCTTAAAGCTGCTTGAAGAGGTATGGAAGCTTGTACGCGAGCGCGGTTATAAGCTTGGTAACATTGATTCCACTATCATTGCACAGAAACCGAAAATGCTGCCTTATATTCCGCAAATGGCCGAAATCATTGCCAAGGCACTCGAGGCTGACATCGCGCAGGTGAACGTAAAAGCGACAACCACCGAGCAGCTTGGATTCACGGGACGCGGCGAAGGAATTGCGGCGCAATCCGTTGTTTGTCTAATCATGGATGTGATATGATCGGATTTATTGCTTACGAAGCTAGCTTTTGCTTCGCAAAACTTTTAGGAGGTATATTGAAATGACAGCAGAAGTTCGAGTTCGTTATGCCCCATCTCCGACGGGTCATTTACATATAGGGAATGCAAGAACGGCCTTATTCAATTATTTGTATGCAAGAAATCAAGGCGGTAAATTCATCATTCGAATCGAAGATACAGACGTGAAGCGCAATGTTGCGGGCGGAGAAGAGAGCCAGCTCAAATACTTGAAATGGCTTGGCATCGATTGGGATGAAAGCATCGATATCGGAGGCGGATACGGACCTTACCGCCAGACCGAGCGTCTTGATATTTACAATAAATATTGGCAAGAGCTTCTCGACCGTGGTCTTGCTTATCGCTGCTATTGCTCGGAGGAAGAGCTGGAGCAGGAGCGGGAAGAGCAAACGGAGCGCGGAGAAACCCCGCGTTACTCCGGACGGCACCGCGATCTGACTGAGGAGCAGCGTCAAGCATTCGAAGCCGAAGGACGCGTGCCGAGTATTCGTTTTCGTGTACCGGAAGGCCGTACTTATGCTTTTGACGATATCGTTAAAGGTTCGATCAGCTTCGATACCGCCGAGATGGGCGATTTCGTAATCGTAAAGAAGGACGGGATCCCGACGTATAACTTTGCGGTCGTGCTGGATGATTATTTGATGAAAATCAGCCATGTATTGCGCGGAGAAGACCATATCTCGAATACTCCCCGCCAGCTGATGATTTATGAAGCACTCGGATGGGAGCCGCCGCAGTTTGGCCATATGACGCTGATCGTGAATGAGCAGCGCAAAAAGCTAAGCAAACGCGACGAGTCTATCATCCAGTTCATCTCACAGTACGACGATCTCGGCTATTTGCCGGAAGCCATGTTCAACTTTATTACGCTGCTGGGCTGGTCGCCGGAAGGGGAGCAGGAGATCTTTACGCGCGAAGAGCTGGTTTCTGTATTTAATCCGGAGCGCCTAAGCAAAAGCCCTGCCGTATTTGACACGCAGAAGCTAAGCTGGATGAACAATGAATATTTGAAAAAGGCAGACCTGAAGCGGATTGTCGATCTTTGCTTGCCGCATTTGCAGCGTGCCGGACGTACAGCCGGAGACCTTGACGCGGAGGGCAGAGCTTGGGTGACGGATCTCGTGGCGCTGCATCAGGACAAGCTGCGTTCAGCTTCGGATATCGTTCCCATGACGGAGCTTTTCTTCCGGGATACCGTAGAGGATGAGGAAGAGGCCGTCGCCGTGCTCGCCGAAGAGCAGGTTCCAACGGTGCTTCAAGCCTTTTTGACTCTCGTTGAAGCGGGCGAAACGCCGTTTCAAGTTGATGGGATCAAAGAGATGATCAAGGCGGTGCAGAAAGAAACGGGATTCAAAGGGAAGCAGCTCTTCATGCCGATTCGTGCGGCGCTTACTGGACAAACGCATGGCCCGGACCTTAACCAGTCACTCGCTTTGCTTGGCAAAGAAAAGGTCATTAAGCGTCTCCGTGATCGCTTAGCGGGCAAAACGGTTTAGCCGCTTTACGGCACTCGATTTTTTTGAGAAACATAATACCCTTGTCACATTTTTGGGTATTCGGTATACTATGACTAATAAGTGAATGAATTGAACGGCCATGAACAGGAGAAGTACGTTTGCTTGTGGATTCGCAGAGAGGACAACCGTCATTCGAATCGGCGTCGCATTATGGTGTGGCTAATGAAACAGAATGGGGCTGAAAGTTGTCTGGTCCGCCGAACGGAAATATGCACCTGGGAGCTTTGTTCCGAGCTGCTGCAGCAGGTTATCACGACCCTTTGGATTAGGCGGAGACGCGTATCACCATAAGGACGTCCACCGTGCTGGGCAAGGTAGGCAGCAACGTATCGTCTGCGTTAAAGACGATGAGATGAACAAACAACAGCCGATAGCCGGCTAGCTTGCTTGTTCAAGCAGAGTGGAACCGCGAGATTACACGCCTCTGCAGCATAATATGCTGCGGAGGCTTTTTTGATATATAAGGACATCTATGTCTTCAAATCTAAATGTGCTTATATATCTCAGCGAAAATAGCTTATGCCGCCAAAGGTGGCTGCAGCCGTTTGCGCTTAGTTGGAAAATTATGAGCGTACGATAAGGAGCATTGCTTATGTTTCGTCATTTTCGATCGGACATACAAGCGGTATTTGAGAATGATCCGGCCGCACGCAGCCGCTTTGAGGTTGTGTTCACCTATTCAGGCTTGCATGCCATATGGGCGCACCGCATAGCCCATCCTTTATACCGCAGAGGCTGGTTTACGGCAGCACGCATGATCTCCCAGGTGAGCCGGTTCATGACGGGCATTGAGATACATCCGGGCGCCCGGATCGGCGAGAGGTTGTTTATCGACCACGGCATGGGCGTAGTCATTGGAGAAACCTGCGAGATCGGCGATGACGTCGTTATTTATCAAGGCGTCACTCTAGGCGGTACCGGAAAAGAAAAAGGTAAGCGTCACCCGACAATTGGTAATAATGTTGTTATTGGCTCAGGAGCGAAGGTGCTGGGTTCGTTTCAAGTAGGCGAGTTTTCCAATATTGGATCGAATGCCGTTGTGCTTCGGGAAGTGCCGACGAATTGCACGGTTGTCGGAAATCCGGGCCGCGTCGTAAAACGAAACGGCGAACGGGTCGGCGACCGGCTTGACCATACGCAGCTTCCTGACCCGGTCATCGAAATGTTTCGCACGATGCAAAAGGAAATTGATGATTTGAAAACCGAACTGAAGCAGCTTCGGAAACCTGTAGCTGGAGGAGAAATAAGAAAATGACGGTATCTATTTATAATACGGTGTCACGGCTGAAGGAGCCTTTTACTGCGCAAGAGCCGGGCAAAGTGAAAATGTATGTATGCGGTCCGACGGTTTATGATTACATTCATATCGGCAATGCGCGTCCGGTTATTTTCTTTGATGTCGTTCGCCGCTATCTAGAGGACATCGGGAACGAAGTTCAATATGTCGTTAACTTTACCGACGTTGACGATAAGCTTATCCGCAAAGCCGAGCAGCTTGGCACAACCGTACCGGAGGTAGCGGAAACGTTTATTGAGGCATTTTATGCGGATATCGAAGCGCTGGGCGTTCATAAGGCAACGCTGAATCCGCGGGTGACGGAGCATATTCCGCAGATCATTGCGTTTATTCAAGGACTAATAGACAAAGGCTATGCCTATATGAGCGATGGCGATGTTTATTATCGTACGGCTGCATTCGCGGATTACGGCAAGCTCTCCCATCAGAATATAGAGGAGCTTCAATTCGGTATCCGCGTTGAAGTCGGCGACCGCAAAGAGAATCAACAGGATTTTGTCTTATGGAAAGGTGCGAAACCGGGAGAAATCAAATGGGAAAGCCCTTTTGGCGAAGGACGTCCGGGTTGGCATATCGAGTGCTCCGCCATGGCCCGCTCGTATCTCGGGGATACGCTGGATATTCATGGGGGCGGACATGATTTGCAATTTCCGCATCATGAATGCGAAGTGGCGCAATCGGAAGCATTAACGGGCAAGCCGCTTGCGAACTACTGGATGCATAACGGCTATATCCATATCAATAACGAGAAGATGTCGAAGTCGCTAGGCAACGGCATTACGGTTCATGAACTGGTGAAGCGGGTTAAGCCGCATGCTATCCGTTACTTTATGTTATCCACCCATTACCGCAGCCCGCTTAATTTCAGCGATGACACGGTTGCCCAAGCGGAAAACAGCGTGGAGCGGATCGCTAATTGCGCAGCCAATCTCAAGCATAGGCTTAACGCGGCCAAAAGCGATTCCGCTCACGCTGCCGAAAGCGTGAACGGCCTTGTTCCATCCGGTGAGGAAGCATTGGATGCGAAGCTTAAAGCGATACATGAGCAATTCCATGCGAAAATGAGCGATGATTTCAATACGCCGGATGCGATCACCTCTGTATTTGATTTAGTGGGCGAAGCCAATCAGTATCTCAATCGCGCCGATGCGGCCGCTAGCGGCATTCTAGCTTTGCTGACGCTGCTGGAGCGTATGGATGCCGTGCTCGGATTGCTTCCGCAGCAAGCAGGCGCCGAGCTGCTGGACACGGATATTGAACAGCTTATCGTGGAACGGACAGAAGCGCGGGCGTCCAAAAACTGGGCGAGAGCCGATGAAATACGTGACCTGCTCACGGAGATGGACATCGTGCTTGAGGATACGCCGCAAGGTATCCGCTGGCGGCGCAAATGAGCGAGGGCAACGATACGAACATGCTGTTATTCCATCCGCCCTCCAAATCGCCGCAGTTAATGAATCCCGTTATACTCGCTTATATGGGTGATGCCGTGTTCGAGCTCCTTGTAAGGCAATATTTAATATCTCTGCCGAATCAGAAGTCCCATCATATCCACCGCGAAGCGACGAAGATCGTATCGGCAAAGGGTCAAAAGCGGGCGCTGGATCTTTGGCAGCCGCATTTGACCGAGGAGGAGGCGGACATTGTCCGCCGCGGACGCAATTCAAAATCAGGCGCTCCGCCCAAAAATGCGGATCTTGCGGATTATCGCATGGCAACCGCCTTGGAGAGTTTAGTCGGTTATCTCTATTATGAGGGCCGTATCAATCGCATACATGAACTGTTTACGATCGCGATCGGGAAAAGTGAAGATCTTTAAGGCTAGAGCAGCCATTTTATATAGGAAAAAGATAAGAGGAGGGTAACCGATGACTGAAGAAACCGTTCAAGATGAGATGATTGCCGGTAAACACCCGGTGCTGGAAGCACTGCGGTCCGGCCGTGAGATTAATAAGATTTGGATTGCCGACGGCGCACAGAAGACTTTGACGCAGCCGATTGTCGCTGAAGCGAAAAAATTCGGTATCGTCGTGCAGTTTGTGGATAAGAGAAAGCTTGACAGCCTAACCCCCGGGGTTACCCATCAGGGCGTTGTCGCTCAGGCGGCTGCCTTTGCTTACGTAGAGGTAGAGGAGATTCTTGAGCGCGCGAAGCAGAAGGATGAGGTCCCTTTTATTTTGCTGCTGGATGAAATCGAAGACCCGCATAATCTCGGTTCCATATTGCGTACGGCGGAATGCACGGGAGTTCACGGCGTTATTATTCCGAAAAGGCGCTCCGCAGGACTAACGGCGACCGTTCTTAAAACATCGGCAGGGGCAGCGGAGCATGTACCCGTTGCGCGCGTAACAAACCTTGCGCAAACCATTGATAAGCTGAAGGAAGCGGGCGTATGGGTAGCCGGTACTGACCTGGATGCCAAGCAGGATGTTTATAAAATGAAATTCGATATGCCGCTGGTCGTTGTGATCGGTAATGAAAGCAAAGGAATGGGAAGACTCATTAAGGAGAAATGCGATTTTCTCGTGAAATTGCCGATGCTTGGCCAATTGAACTCACTGAACGCTTCTGTTGCGGCCGGCGTTCTTATGTATGAGGTCGTGCGTCAGCGCCGGAGCATTTAGGTTATGAACCGGCGCGACGATATTTTATTAGTCGACGGTTATAACATGATTGGCGCTTGGCCGGTGCTAGAAAAACTGAAGGAATATGATTTGGAGGAAGCCCGGGACAAGCTACTGGATATGATGGCGGATTATCAGGGCTTCACGGGCATGCAGGTTTACGTCGTGTTCGATGCGCATCAGGTTCCGGGCTTAGGCGCTACATATCGACATCATAAGCTGATGATCGTATATACCAAGGAAAAGGAAACCGCGGATGAATGCATCGAACGCCTATGCTCGGAGCTTTATGTCCGGCGAAGGAATATATATGTTGCAACCTCCGATATGGTAGAGCAGCATGTTGCCTTTGGCAAAGGAGCATTGCGCGTATCTGCACGCGAGCTCCTTATCGACATTGGCCAGAACCGTAAAAATATTGAACAAACGCTTCGTGAGGATAAGCCGGGAAAACGCAATTCGGTAGACGGAATCGTGAGTCTTGAAGTCCGCAGCCAGCTAGAGAAACTTCGCCGCGGTGAGAAATAAAGGAAGCGGGCGTTCATTGTTCGTGAGCAGTGCAGGCGGAATGTCTTATGAAGTTCCACAAAGTTACAAAATTGCTAGTATATCGATAGCTTTCGGCCCCCGGATTGGTTGACGTTGTAAGGTTACATAATGTATACTGACTCTATCATTAGCGATAAGAACGTGTTGGTATTAAACAGTATGTTTTCTTATCTTTCGACGCGAATCGCTGTTGAGCCCATGTGATTGGGAGTGGCAGGATAGGTTTGCATGAATACGAATCTAGCGGTGTACGCCTTGCAGGCCGGAGGGATAGTTCGTGAGTATCGACCTCAAAGAATGGAGTACGCTCGAGTATGACAGCAGCACGGACGAGGATATCGTCGAAGCGGTCCGCAATGGCGACAGCATAGCGTTGGAATATTTGATTAACAAGTATAAGAATTTTGTGAGAGCCAAAGCGCGCTCCTATTTTCTTATCGGCGCGGATCGTGAAGATATCGTGCAGGAGGGTATGATTGGTCTATACAAAGCAATTCGGGATTTTAAAGGGGACAAGCTAGCAAGCTTCAAGGCCTTTGCGGAATTGTGTATAACTAGGCAAATTATTACCGCCATCAAAACAGCCACGCGTCAGAAGCACATCCCGCTTAATTCCTACGTTTCGCTCGATAAGCCCATTTATGATGAAGATTCGGATCGCACGCTGCTGGATGTGATTTGCGGTACGCGGGTTTCTGATCCGGAAGAGTTGATCATCAATCAAGAAGAATTCATTGGCCTGGAAGATAAGATGTCCGAAATCTTAAGCGATCTTGAACGTAAGGTTCTTATGCTTTATTTGGACGGAAGATCTTATCAGGAAATTGCCGTCGATTTGGATAGGCATGTGAAATCCATTGACAACGCTCTCCAAAGGGTGAAGCGCAAGCTCGAACGTTACTTGGAAGTCAGAGACATTAGCGGTTAGATGCATTCATACGTAATCGTCATTAATGAGGGCTGTCTTCCATCTGGCGGTGTCCGGGTGGAATGTTGGTCCTTTCTGTTTTAAATGGGCTTAAGTAGACTATAATGGTAGATACGAGCCCGATGCTCTTGTAATTACCAGTTTTTCGCAGTCCTGACACTTATCTTTTACATTGACATCAAAATTGCCGTGTGATAAAGTGTTTAGGTAGGCCTAAAATCGAGGTTTTTTTTCGTTTTGGCGTTGGAATCAATGAACTTCCAAATAGAGCTTCATGATTCGTATTTTGTAGCAGTTCGGGAGGTGTAATTCAATGCGGGTAATTATCACGTTGGCATGCACAAACTGCAAACAGAGAAACTATGCGAGCAGCAAGAACAAACGCAATCACCCCGACCGCATCGAGTTGAAGAAGTTTTGCAAGTTCTGTAACGAGCAGACTCCTCATCGCGAGACGAGATAGTCAATTGGAGGTGTGAACGTGGCATTTTTGGCTAAACTAAAGCAAAGCTTTGGTACAACGTTTAGTTTTTTTGCCGACAGCTGGGCGGAACTTAAGAAGGTTCGCTGGCCAAGCCGTAAAGAGTTGACAAGCTATTCGATCGTAGTTTTGCTCACGATCACGTTTGTAACGATTTACTTCTGGCTTCTTGACATCGGGATCTCGTCTCTGGTTGAACTCATTGTTTAAGAAGGGTCCAAAGGTGGATTTGTGATGGAAAAAAGATGGTACGTCGTGCATACCTACTCAGGTTATGAGAACAAGGTGAAAGCCAATTTGGAGCGCCGAGTTGAATCGATGGGCATGGAAGACAAAATCTTTCGCGTGCTTGTCCCTATGGAAGATGAAGTGGTAGAAAAGGACGGTAAGAAGAAGACTGTCCAACGTAAGGTCTACCCCGGCTATGTTCTTGTGGAAATGGTTCAAACCGACGATTCTTGGTACGTTGTTCGTAATACGCCTGGCGTAACTGGATTCGTAGGATCAACAGGTTCCGGTTCAAAGCCGATTCCTCTATTGCCTGATGAGGTTGAGCAAATACTCAAACACATGGGCATGGAAGAACCAAAGCCGAAAATCGAGTTCGATCTGAAGGAAACGGTTCGCGTCAAAGTAGGTCCTTTCGCAGATTTTGTTGGTACAGTAGAAGAAATTTTGCTGGACAAAGCGAAGTTGAAGGTTCATGTAAACATGTTTGGCAGGGAGACCCCGCTGGAGCTGGATTACACTCAAGTGGAAAAGATATAATATCTGGTTTCTAAAGCCCACCTGGGTTAAACCGGTGGAGGTTTGGACGCGAAGTGGCGATGCCTCTTCTAAAGCGGCATATGCTATTTACGCATGGAATAAAGGGTTAGGAGGTGTCAGGCATGGCAAAGAAAGTCATCAAGATGGTCAAACTGCAAGTTCCTGCAGGTAAAGCAAACCCAGCGCCGCCGATCGGTCCAGCACTTGGTCAAGCAGGCGTTAACATTATGGCGTTTTGTAAAGAGTTTAATGCTCGTACAGCAGATCAAGCAGGCTTGATTATTCCAGTCGTTATTACAGTATTCGAAGACCGTTCTTTTACTTTCGAAACAAAAACGCCACCGGCAGCAGTATTGCTACGTGTCGCAGCTGGTATCGAAAAAGGTTCAGGCGAACCGAACAAGAAAAAGGTCGCTACTGTAAAACGTGACAAAGTTCGCGAAATCGCTGAGCAAAAAATGCCGGATCTTAACGCAGCTTCTGTAGAAGCAGCAATGCGTATGGTTGAAGGTACTGCTCGCAGCATGGGCGTAACTATTGTTGACTAATTACCGCGAGGTAACTTGCTTTGCGAAGCTTCGGCTTTCGCGAGTGGGAGGATCATCCTTAGGAGGATTTTCCGCTACAACCACATAAGGAGGAAATTACAATGGCTAAACAAGGTAAAAAATATCTAGAAGCTGTTAAGCTTATCGACAGCGAAGCAACATACGAGCCTTTGGAAGCGATCGAGCTTGTAAAAAAGGCAGCGACAGCTAAATTCGACGAGTCCGTTGAAGTAGCAGTTCGTTTGGGCGTAGACCCGCGTAAACAAGACCAAGCCGTTCGTGGCGTAGTTGTACTACCACACGGAACTGGTAAAACAAAACGCGTTCTCGTTTTCGCAAAAGGCGAAAAAGTGAAAGAAGCGGAAGCTGCGGGTGCTGACTTTGTCGGCGATGCAGACATGATCAACAAAATCCAACAAGGCTGGTTCGAATTCGACGTTTGCGTAGCAACGCCGGACATGATGGCTGAAGTTGGTAAACTTGGACGTATCCTCGGCGGTAAAGGCTTGATGCCTAACCCTAAAGCAGGAACAGTAACGTTTGACGTTGCTAAAGCCGTTCAAGAAATTAAAGCCGGTAAGATTGAATACCGTCTTGATAAAGCAGGTCAAATCCATGCTCCAATCGGTAAAGTATCATTTGATGCTGAGAAACTCAACGAGAACCTCAAATCATTGATCGATGCACTTAACCGTGCTAAACCGGCTGCTGCAAAAGGTATTTACCTGAAAAACATCGCCGTTTCTTCAACAATGGGCCCTGGCGCTCGTGTTTCCACAGCGGTATATCGCTAAGAAGAACGGAACTAAATTCGAATACGCATACCGTAGACAGTAGGTGCCTTAAGGCTTAATTTCCTACCGAGGTGTTATGATAAAACGTTTGTAAGCAACATTCGATCCATTCTGGGTTGATGCGCGATAACGACATCATGGCCTTCGCAGTGTCTGCGAAGGCCTTTCTCATGCATCGAGGCGTGGAAAGCCCGTCGTAATTAACGGAATGTATACTATTACGGGAGGTGTACAGTTTGGCTAACGCAAATATCATCCAAGAGAAACAAGAGGCAGTTGCCGTAATCGCGGCGAAAATTGCTGCTAGCTCCAGTACAGTTGTAGCTGACTATCGTGGATTGAACGTTGCGCAAGTTACTGAACTTCGGAAACAGCTTCGTGAAGCAGGGATTGAATTCCAAGTTCTTAAAAACTCGCTCGTTCGCCGCGCAACTGAAGGTACGGATTTCGTAGAATTGAACAGCATTCTTACAGGTCCTACTGCAATTGCATTCGGTAAAGAAGACGCTGTTGCTCCAGCTAAAATTTTGAACGATTTCGCTAAGAAAAACGATGCTTTGAAACTTAAAGGCGGCGTTGTTGAAGGTAAAGTCGTATCTCAAGAAGAAATTAAAGCTCTTGCGGAACTTCCGTCCCGCGAAGGTTTGCTTTCTATGCTCCTCAGCGTATTGCAAGCTCCAGTGCGCAACTTCGCGCTTGCAGTTAAAGCAGTCGGTGAAAAGCAAGAAGCTGGCGTTTAATTTCAGTCTCAAGTCACTAACAGCATTGAACCGGTGCAAGCCGGCTGTATGATAAACCAAAAAAAAATAAACCATATTCCCGGAGGTATAATCATGTCTAAAGAACAAATCTTAGAAGCGATTAAAGTTATGAACGTTCTTGAACTGAACGAGCTTGTTAAAGCAATTGAAGAAGAATTCGGCGTAACTGCAGCAGCTCCAGTAGCAGCAGCAGGTGCTGGCGCAGCTGTTGAAGCTGAGCAAACTGAATTCGACGTAATCCTTAACGGTGCTGGCGCATCGAAAATCAACGTAATTAAAGTTGTTCGCGAAATCACAGGTCTTGGCCTGAAAGAAGCGAAAGACTTGGTTGACAGCGCTCCTAAAGCTGTTAAAGAAAAAGTTGCTAAAGAAGAAGCTGAAGCAGTTGCAGCTAAACTTACTGAAGCTGGCGCTTCCGTAGAAGTTAAGTAGTATTGTTTTAACAAAATAAGCTGATCATGCGATTGAACGATGATTCGGCTGGCGAGCCCCTTGAATCCGTAAGGTTTCAAGGGGTTCGTTGTATGTTAAAAGATAAGAAGGTATAAGTGATTTTCTTATACCTTCTTATCTTTCAACGCAAAGCTTGGCTTCTGACCGGTTTGAAGACCGATGGTTGCGTAAAGGCGTAATGGAAGAACGGGGAGTGATGAATCATGTCGAATCACTATTACTCACAAAGCCCAGATGTGAAGCATAATCGTCAAGTGCACGAAGTGTCTCTTCGAGGCTTTACCTTCCGTTTTATGACGGATGCCGGCGTATTCTCGAAATCTGGCGTCGATTATGGGAGTCAGGTGTTGATTGACGCATTGGAGTTAAAGTCGAATGCCCGGGTGCTTGATGTTGGCTGCGGGTACGGTCCGATTGGTTTGACATCAGCCAAGCTCGCTGAGCATGGGCGGGTAACGATGATTGATATAAATGAAAGAGCGGTAGAACTTTCGAAAGAGAACGCGAAGCTTAACGGAATTTCGAATATATCGGTGCTGCAGAGCGATTTGTTCGAAGCGGTTAAGGGAATGACATTTGATGTCATCGTCACTAATCCTCCAATCCGCGCAGGCAAAGCGGTCGTGCATCGCATTTTTGAAGAAGGTTATGACTTGCTTGAGCAAGGCGGCAGCATGTGGGTTGTTATACAGAAAAAACAAGGGGCGCCTTCGGCGAAGGCGAAGCTGGAGTCTCTATTCACAGAGGTAGAAGAAGTGACGAAGGACAAGGGCTACCGAATTTTTCGTGCTGTAAAAGGTTAATTAAAAAAGGAAAATGATGTTTTGAAAATATCTTTGAAAACAGAATAAAAATTATTGACTTGACATTTTAGATATGGTAAAATTATAAAATGTCAGCATTAAATTGGGCTCGATCTCTTTAGTTAACTAAAATGTCAAGTGTGAATTTAAAGCGCGGAATGCATAAGTTTTACACATTTGACGTATAATGTTTACGTTTTGGGCAAAATTATTTGATATGAGACTATCACGGCCGCGCTGTGATTGGTTAGCTGCCGGAACATGCTCTTTTTTCGAACTATTCGATAAGGGCTTTTCTTTATTTGACTATATAGACGGCTGGTCCGTCTATAGTGACGCAGTGATTATCGATGCTGTGATACAGACATGAGGGGTGAGGTTAAGTTGGCAGGACAACTTGTTCAGTATGGTCGGCGCGCGCGCAGAAGCTACGCCAGGATCAACGAGGTGCTGGAAGTCCCGAACCTGATTGAAATCCAACAAAAATCGTATGAGAAGTTTTTGGATAGCGACTTGATTGAGTTGTTCCAAGATATTTCTCCGATTTCGGACTTTACGGGCAATCTATCGCTTGAGTTTATCGACTATAGCTTAGGCGAACCGAAATATTCGGTCGATGAATCAAAAGAGCGCGACGTGACGTATGCGGCTCCTTTACGCGTTAAGGTACGACTTTTTAACAAGGAGACCGGCGAAGTAAAGGAACAAGAAGTTTTCATGGGTGATTTCCCGCTTATGACAGAGACAGGCACGTTTATTATTAACGGGGCCGAGCGTGTCATAGTTAGCCAATTGGTTCGATCCCCGAGTGTGTACTTCAGCACGAAGGTCGATAAAAACGGGAAGAAAAATTACACGGCGACGGTTATTCCTAACCGTGGCGCTTGGTTGGAACTTGAAACAGATGCGAAGGACATTATCTACGTTCGTATTGACCGGACCCGGAAAATACCGGTAACGGTGCTTTTGCGTTCGTTAGGCTTTGGTACTGACGCTGAAATTCTTGAGCTGCTGGGACATGATGAGTACATTCGCAACACGCTGGACAAAGATAACACGGATTCCACGGAGAAAGCGCTGATTGAAATTTATGAGCGTCTTCGTCCAGGCGAGCCTCCGACTTTGGACAATGCGAAGAGCTTGCTTGTTGCTCGCTTCTTTGACCCGAAACGTTATGACTTGGCCAATGTAGGCCGTTACAAAATAAACAAGAAGCTTCATATCAAGAACCGTTTGTTTAATCAGCGGCTTGCGGAAAATCTAGTTGATCCTGCAACCGGCGAGATTATCGCCGAATCCGGACAAATGATTGACCGTCGTTTGCTTGATGAAATTCTCGAGAAGCTTGAAAAGGATGTAGGCTTCAAAACGTATCATGTTGCTAATGGCGTTTTGGATGCTGATAGTATTCCACTACAAACGATCAGCGTATTCTCGCCATATGACGAAAGCAAAGTGATTAAAGTAATTGCCAATGGCATTATTGATAAATCCGTGAAGCATATTACGCCAGCGGATATCATTTCTTCCATTAACTACTTTATTAACTTGCTGCACGGCGTTGGCAGTACGGATGATATCGATCATCTCGGGAACCGCCGTCTGCGTTCTGTAGGCGAATTGCTTCAAAATCAATTCCGTATCGGTTTGTCTCGTATGGAGCGCGTCGTGCGCGAGAGAATGTCCATTCAAGACGCGAATGCAATTACGCCGCAGGCGCTAATCAATATTCGACCGGTTATTGCATCTATAAAAGAGTTCTTCGGCTCCTCGCAGCTGTCCCAGTTTATGGACCAAACGAATCCGCTTGCTGAATTGACGCATAAGCGTCGTTTATCCGCACTCGGACCCGGCGGTTTGACTCGGGAACGCGCGGGCTTTGAAGTTCGTGACGTCCATCACTCCCATTATGGGCGGATGTGTCCGATCGAGACGCCAGAGGGACCGAATATCGGTTTGATCAACTCCTTGTCCTCTTTTGCCCGCATTAACGAATATGGCTTCATTGAAGCACCATATCGTTGGGTAGATCCGAAGACGGGAATTGTAACGGAGCAAATTGCGTATTTGACTGCTGACGAAGAAGATAACTACGTAATCGCACAAGCGAATGCGAAGCTGACTTCGGAAGATAAGTTTGCAGAAGAAAATACGATCGTTCGTTACAATAAACAAGCCGATAACATTTTGACAATGCCTAGCGATCGCGTTGACTACATGGACGTATCACCAAAGCAGGTTGTATCCGTTGCGACAGCGTTAATTCCATTCTTGGAAAACGATGACTCCAACCGTGCCCTCATGGGATCGAACATGCAACGTCAAGCGGTACCGCTTCTTATCCCGAGATCGCCGCTTGTTGGTACGGGTATGGAGCATAAGGCAGCGAAAGATTCCGGCGTTTGTATCGTTGCGAAGCATGACGGTATAATCGAACGTTCTTCCGCTAATGAAATTTGGCTTCGCCGCGTTGAACAAATCGATGGCAAGCCGGTTACAGGTGACTTGATAAAACATAAACTACACAAGTTTATGCGCTCTAACCAAGGAACGTGCATCAACCAGCGTCCACTTGTACGTAAAGGCGATGTAATTAAAAAAGGTGATATCCTTGCAGACGGTCCTTCCACTGAAAAGGGCGAATTGGCTCTTGGACGCAACGTAGTCGTTGCTTTCATGACATGGGAAGGCTACAACTATGAGGATGCGATCCTGCTTAGCGAAAAACTTGTGAAAGAGGATGTTTATACATCCATTCACATTGAGGAATATGAGTCTGAAGCCCGTGATACGAAGCTTGGACCGGAAGAAATCACTCGCGATATCCCGAATGTCGGCGAAGAAGCTCTTCGTAACTTGGATGAGCGCGGCATTATCCGTGTCGGCGCAGAAATCGGCGCAGGCGATATCCTCGTTGGTAAAGTAACGCCGAAGGGTGTTACGGAGCTGACTGCGGAAGAAAGATTGCTGCACGCTATCTTCGGTGAGAAAGCTCGTGAAGTTCGTGATACATCGCTGCGCGTACCGCATGGTACGGACGGTATCGTTGTTGACGTAAAAGTATTTACCCGTGAGAACGGCGACGAATTGCCGCCAGGCGTTAACCAATTGGTACGTGCCTACATTGCCCAAAAACGGAAAATTTCCGAAGGCGACAAAATGGCCGGACGTCATGGTAACAAAGGGGTTATCGCCCGTATCATGCCGGAAGAAGATATGCCTTTCCTACCGGATGGCACACCTGTAGAGGTTGTTCTTAACCCGCTCGGCGTACCGTCGCGGATGAACATCGGCCAGGCGCTTGAGGTTCACTTGGGTATGGCTTGTAAGCATCTCGGCATTCATGCCGCTACGCCGGTATTTGACGGCGCGCGCGAGAATGACGTTTTCGATACGATGGAAGAAGCAGGCATGCAGCGTAACGGTAAGACCGTGCTGTATGACGGACGGACAGGCGAAAACTTCGAGCGTGAAGTTACGGTTGGGGTCATGTACATGATCAAACTGGCACACATGGTCGACGATAAAATCCATGCCCGTTCAACTGGTCCTTACTCACTCGTTACGCAACAACCGCTCGGTGGTAAAGCACAGTTCGGCGGACAACGTTTTGGGGAGATGGAGGTATGGGCGCTCGAGGCATATGGCGCTGCATACACGCTTCAAGAAATATTGACCGTTAAATCCGATGACGTGGTTGGCCGTGTGAAAACGTACGAGTCCATCGTTAAAGGCGAGAACGTGCCGGAACCAGGCGTTCCTGAATCGTTTAAAGTTTTGATCAAAGAGCTTCAAAGCTTGGGTATGGACGTAAAAATCCTGTCTGAGAACGAAGAAGAGATCGAAATGAAGGAAATGGATGATGAAGACGAGGCAACGGGCGATAAGCTCAACCTCAATATAGAAGGTGCCGAAGTCGGCGCTGCTGAATAAACTAGTTGCTGGATTCCGTCACATGGTCACGCGCCTATGACGGAATCTAGCTGATTAGATAGACATTGTCATACATGACGGAGGAGGGTTGCTCCTTGTTGGACGTGAACAACTTCGAGTATATGAAAATCGGTCTGGCATCGCCGGATAAAATTCGCTCGTGGTCCCGCGGAGAAGTTAAAAAACCGGAGACGATCAACTATAGGACCTTAAAGCCGGAGAAGGAAGGTCTCTTCTGCGAGAAAATTTTTGGACCTACAAAAGACTGGGAATGTCATTGCGGTAAATACAAACGTGTACGTTATAAAGGCGTTGTTTGTGATCGCTGTGGCGTTGAAGTAACTCGCGCTAAGGTTCGCCGTGAGCGTATGGGTCACATCGAGCTAGCTGCTCCAGTTTCTCATATTTGGTATTTCAAAGGAATTCCAAGCCGTATGGGTCTTGCATTAGATATGTCGCCTCGTTCGCTTGAGGAGATCATTTATTTTGCATCCTATGTGGTAACTGATCCTGGTGATACGCCGCTTGAGAAAAAACAACTCCTTTCGGAGAAAGAATACCGCAGCTACCGGGAGAAATACGGGTATGGATTCCATGCCGGTATGGGCGCCGAGGCTGTCAAAAAGCTTTTGCAAGATATCGACGTTGACAAAGAGCTTGAGCAATTGAAGGAAGAACTGCGTACGGCTCAAGGGCAACGACGCAACCGTGCGATTAAGCGCCTTGAAGTCGTAGAAGCATTCCGTAACTCCGGTAACGAGCCGGAATGGATGATTCTAGACGTGCTTCCTGTAATTCCTCCTGAGCTTCGTCCGATGGTACAGCTTGATGGCGGTCGTTTTGCGACTTCTGACCTTAATGATCTGTATCGCCGTGTTATTAACCGTAACAACCGTCTGAAGCGTCTGCTTGATCTTGGCGCTCCTGATATCATCGTGCAAAACGAAAAACGGATGCTGCAGGAAGCGGTTGATGCTTTGATCGATAACGGTCGTCGCGGTCGCCCTGTAACAGGTCCTGGTAACCGTCCGCTTAAATCTCTCAGCCACATGCTGAAAGGTAAGCAAGGACGTTTCCGTCAGAACTTGCTAGGTAAACGGGTTGACTACTCTGGTCGTTCGGTTATCGTTGTAGGTCCTAACCTCAAAATGTTCCAGTGCGGACTTCCGAAGGAAATGGCACTTGAATTGTTCAAGCCTTTCGTAATGAAAGAGCTTGTTAATAAAGGCTTGGCACATAATATCAAGAGTGCGAAGCGCAAGGTAGAACGCGTAAGCCCAGAGGTTTGGGATGTTCTTGAGGAAGTAATCAAAGAGCACCCGGTACTGCTTAACCGTGCCCCGACGCTTCACAGACTAGGTATTCAAGCATTTGAGCCTATCCTGGTTGAAGGTCGCGCTATTAAGCTTCACCCGCTCGTATGTACAGCCTACAACGCTGACTTCGACGGTGACCAAATGGCCGTTCACGTTCCGTTGTCTGCAGAAGCGCAAGCAGAAGCTCGTTTGCTTATGCTGGCATCAGGCAACATCCTTAACCCGAAAGACGGCAAGCCAGTCGTTACTCCTTCACAGGATATGGTTCTGGGAAGCTTCTACTTAACGATGGATAACAAAGAGGCTAAAGGCAGTGGTTCCGTTTTCGGTACCATTAACGAAGCGATCTCTGCTTACCAACGCGGTATTGTTTCCTTGCACGCAAGGATTTTTATTCCGGTTCGCGTGCTCAAAAAAGTTAATTTCACTGAGCAGCAGCAAAACTCGCTTCTCGTTACTACGGTAGGTAAAGTAATCTTCAACGAAATTTTCCCTGAAGATTTCCCTTATATCAACGAAGCAACGAAAACGAATCTGTTGCACGGCACGCCTGATAAATATTTCGTTTACGAGAAAGGCGCCGATCTTCCTAAATTCTTGGATGGGATCGCCACGCCAGGTGCGGTAGGCAAGGATTATCTCGCATTAGTTATTGCGGAATGCTTCCGTCAATACCACACCACGCTTACTGCGATGCTTCTTGACCGCATTAAGCAGCTCGGCTTCACTTATTCGACTAAGGCTGGTATTACGATCGGTGTATCTGACGTTATCATCCCGAATGAGAAAAACGAGATAATGAAGCTCTCCGATGAGAAGGTTGCTACCGTTATGAATCAATACCGCCGCGGTTTGATTACAAACGAAGAGCGTTATGACCGCATCATCAGCATTTGGAGCAAATGTAAAGACGAAATCACCGATGTTCTTATGAAATCGATGGATCGTTATAACAACATCATGCTCATGGTGGACTCCAAAGCACGGGGTAACAAATCTCAAATTACGCAGCTTGGCGGTATGCGTGGTCTGATGGCGAATCCATCGGGTCGTATTATCGAGTTGCCAATTAAATCAAACTTCCGCGAAGGTCTTACCGTACTCGAGTACTTTATCTCGACTCACGGAGCGCGTAAAGGTTTGGCGGATACAGCGCTTCGGACAGCCGATTCCGGTTACTTGACGCGTCGACTTGTCGACGTGGCACAAGACGTAATCGTGCGCGAAGATGATTGCGGTACGGACAAAGGCTTCTCCGTAAGCAAAATTCAAGATGGTAAAGAGGTTATTGAAGATCTCTACGACCGTATTGAAGGACGTTATGCGTTTGAAACGGTTCGTAATCCGAAAACAGGCGAAATCATTGTTAACCGCAGCGAGCTTATTGATTCCAATAAAGCGGATGCGATTATCGATGCTGGCGTTGAAAAACTGCAAATCCGTTCCGTACTAAGCTGCCGTGCCCGCCATGGCGTATGTAAGATTTGTTACGGACGTAACCTTGCTACTGGTAAACACGTTGAGATCGGGGAAGCGGTTGGTATTATCGCAGCTCAATCCATCGGGGAGCCAGGAACACAGTTGACAATGCGTACGTTCCATACGGGCGGCGTTGCCGGCGATGATATTACACAAGGTTTGCCGCGTATCCAAGAGTTGTTTGAGGCGCGTAATCCGAAAGGTCAAGCGATTATCTCCGAGCTTGACGGTGTAATCAAAGAAATCCGTGAAGCTAAGGACCGTCGCGAAATCGAGGTTCAAGGCGAAGCGGAATCCAAAGTGTATGCCGTTACTTATGGTTCGCGTATCCGCGTAACGCAAGGCCAACAAATCGAAGCCGGCGATGAGCTGACTGACGGTTCAATTGACCCTAAAGATATGCTGCGCATCAAAGGTATCCGTGGCGTTCAAAACTACATTTTGCAAGAAGTACAGCGCGTTTACCGGAACCAAGGGGTAGAAATCAATGACAAGCACGTTGAAGTCATGATTAAACAAATGCTCCGCAAAATCCGTATCGTAGACGCAGGAGGAACGACTCTGCTTCCTGGCGCATTTGTTGACATTCATGAATATGAATCTCAAAACCGCGCTGCGATTTTCGCAGATCTCGAACCAGCTGTCGCAAAACCAGTTTTGCTCGGTATTACGAAGGCATCGCTTGAAACAGATTCATTCTTGTCGGCAGCTTCCTTCCAAGAAACAACTCGCGTATTGACCGATGCCGCTATCAAAGGCAAAGTTGACCAGTTGCTTGGACTCAAGGAAAATGTTATTATCGGTAAGTTGATTCCAGCTGGTACTGGAATGGCTCGTTACCGCAACATTCGCTTTGCCGGACTAGAAGATGAAGCTACTACTGTAGTTGAAGGGGAATTGGAAACGGAAGCCGTTACCGTCGACTAGTTGACGTCAGCTGATCACGTTTTATAACCGGAAGCTAATTCATATCGAAGGAGCGTTATATCTTCCGCTTCATTGGAAGCGGAAGATAATCGCTCTTTTGCATGTTTACAGTGTGATTTTCATTAACAAAAGGTTTGCAAATGAATATCCTTGAAGTTTCTTGACACAAGCACAGTTTAGGTGTTAATATATCGAAGTGTGCCTAATTGTGTGATCGCTGAATGGAAGAATTGAAGGTGATTTTCATGCAATTCAAAGTCGGCGCGAAGCAGACGGCTAAGATGCTCGAGCAGCAAAGAGCCATTGAAGTCTATGTTGCACGAGATGCAGATCCGCAGATGAAAGAGAAAATTGTTCATCTATGTGAGCGGGCGGGAGTTCCGATTAAATGGATCGATACGATGGATGAGCTTGGGGAAACCTGCGGCATCGATATCGGGGCCGCAATGGCAGCGCTCGTAACCGAAGAAGAATAACGCAATAACCGTTTTTGTTAGTTGATTATTTAACGATGATTGACTGGCGAGAACTTTTGTTTGTTCTTTTATGAACCGCCTGGATCTGTGGGCTTAATTTTAGGTGAAATGTCTACCATACAAGCGTATACGGCTGTTGCCGTCTTTTGGTGGAAAGAGTTCGTTACGCAAAAGAAATATAAGTAGATTTATAAACAAACAGCTTTATAAATGCTTATATTTTCAAAAGACATGAATATAGGGAAGGGGGTGGCAACATGCCAACTATTAACCAGCTAGTCCGTAAAGGACGCCAAGCGAAAGTCGTTAAATCGAAATCGCCGGCATTGCAAAAAGGTTTCAACGCATTGAAACGTGAAGCTACTAACATCAGCGCTCCTCAAAAACGCGGTGTGTGCACTCGTGTAGGTACAATGACTCCAAGGAAACCGAACTCCGCACTTCGTAAATATGCTCGTGTTCGTTTAACGAACCGCTTAGAGGTTACGGCTTACATTCCGGGTATCGGACACAACTTGCAAGAGCATAGCGTTGTTTTGATTCGTGGTGGTAAAGTAAAAGATTTAGCAGGAGTACGTTATCATATCGTTCGCGGCGCACTTGATACTGCGGGTGTTAACAACCGTATGCAAGCTCGTTCGAAATACGGAACGAAACGTCCGAAAGTTAAAAAGTCATAAGTATAACCCTAACGGGTCATAGAAATGCTAGAAATAGCGACTATTAGAAGAAAGGGGGACTTTCTCATGCCACGCAAAGGTCCTGTAACGAAACGCGATGTGCTTCCAGATCCGCTGTATAACAGCAAACTGGTAACACGCCTAATCAACCGTATTATGCTTGACGGTAAAAGAGGCGTTGCACAAACACTATTGTATGATGCTTTCAAACTGATTCAAGAACGCACGGGTAAAGATCCGATGGAAGTGTTCGAAGCTGCTTTGAAAAATATTATGCCAGTACTTGAGGTTAAAGCACGCCGTGTCGGCGGTGCAAACTATCAAGTGCCTATCGAAGTTAAACCAGAGCGCCGTACGGCACTTGGTCTCCGTTGGCTCGTGAACTACTCACGTAACCGCGGTGAGAAAACGATGGAAGAGCGTTTAGCTGCTGAAATCACAGATGCATCCAATAACACTGGCGCAGCTGTTAAGAAGCGCGAAGACACTCACAAAATGGCTGAAGCTAACAAAGCGTTTGCTCACTACCGCTGGTAGGATTCTAACATTCGAGAGGAGACCATTTTATGTCAAGAGAGTTCTCCTTGAACAATACGCGTAACATCGGGATCATGGCGCATATTGATGCTGGTAAAACAACTACAACTGAACGGATCTTGTTCTTCACGGGCCGTACCCACAAAATCGGAGAAGTGCATGAAGGTGCAGCTACGATGGACTGGATGGAACAAGAACAAGAGCGCGGTATTACGATTACGTCTGCCGCGACAACCGCTCAATGGAATGGACACCGCATCAATATTATCGACACCCCGGGACACGTTGACTTCACAGTAGAAGTTGAGCGTTCCCTGCGCGTTTTGGACGGGGCCGTTGGAGTTTTCAGTGCGAAAGAAGGAGTCGAGCCACAGTCCGAGACTGTATGGCGTCAAGCTGACCGTTACAACGTTCCGCGGATCGCATACGTCAACAAAATGGACATCATTGGTGCTGACTTCCTTAACGTTATCAAAGATATGCGTGAGCGTCTTCAAGCAAACGCTGTTGCCATTCAAATTCCGATTGGTGCTGAGTCTGACTTTGTCGGCGTTATCGATATCGTTGAACGTGTAGCTTACAAGTACAAAGACGACACAGGTAAAGATCCTATTCAAGTTGAAATCCCTTCGGAGTATGCTGACCAAGTGGAAGAACTTCGTACGGAATTGATTGAAAAGGTAGCAGAGCTTGACGAAGAGCTGACAATGAAATATCTGGAAGGCGAAGAAATTTCAATTCCAGAAATCAAAGCAGCACTGCGTAAAGGCGTTTGCGAAGTAAAAATCTTCCCTGTTATCGTTGGATCTTCCTACCGTAACAAAGGTGTTCAACTGATGTTGGATGCGGTTGTAGACTACCTTCCATCTCCTCTTGATGTACCGGCTATTAAAGGTACAACTGAAGACGGCGAAGAAGGCGAACGTCCATCATCCGATACAGAGCCGTTCGCGGCTTTGGCATTCAAAATCATGACGGATCCTTACGTTGGTAGATTGACGTTCTTCCGTGTGTACTCAGGAATTCTGAAATCCGGTTCTTATGTTCTTAACTCAACTAAGGGTAAACGTGAGCGGATTGGACGTATTCTTCAAATGCACGCGAACGCTCGTCAAGAGATTTCTGAAGTGTATGCAGGCGACATCGCTGCAGCAGTTGGACTTAAAGATACGACGACAGGGGATACTCTTTGCGACGAGAAGAACATTATCATTCTTGAATCAATGAACTTCCCTGAGCCGGTTATCTCGGTTGCTATCGAACCAAAAACGAAAGCTGACCAAGATAAACTAGGTATCGCTATTTCCAAGCTGGCAGAAGAAGATCCTACTTTCCGCGCACATACGGACGAAGAAACTAACCAGACAATCATTTCTGGTATGGGTGAGCTTCACCTTGAGATTCTCGTTGACCGTATGTTCCGCGAATTCAAAGTTGAAACAAACGTTGGTAAACCGCAAGTTGCTTACCGCGAAACGTTCCGTGAAGCTGCGAAGGTTGAAGGTAAGTTCGTTCGTCAGTCCGGTGGTAAAGGTCAATTCGGTCATTGTTGGGTTGAATTCTCACCACTTGAGCCAGGTTCAGGCTTTATTTTCGAAAACAAAACAGTCGGCGGATCAATTCCTCGTGAATTTATCGCTCCTATCCAAGCTGGTATCGAAGAGTCAATGAAGAACGGTGTAGTTGCCGGCTTCCCGCTCGTTGATGTCAAAGCTGTTGTTGTTGACGGATCTTACCATGATGTTGACTCCTCGGAGATGGCGTTTAAAATTGCAGGATCGATGGCGCTTAAAGCTGCCAAAGACAAATGTAAGCCAGTTCTTCTTGAGCCAATCATGAAAGTAGAAGTTACTGTTCCTGAAGAGTACATGGGCGATGTTATGGGTATGCTTAACTCCCGTCGTGGTCGTATCGAAGGTATGGATACTCGTGCAGGTGCACAAATTATCCGTTCCAAGGTGCCTCTCTCCGAGATGTTTGGTTATTCCACTACACTACGTTCCGGTACACAAGGACGCGGCGTATTCTCTATGGAGCTTTCTCACTATGAAGAAGTTCCAAAATCGATCTCTGAAGAGATCATTGCTAAGAACAAAGGCGAGTAATCGTTTTTGTCCTTCTAAACCAATTGCTTTTGGCCGTCAGCTAAGTTTGCTTGCAAACCAGATGCCGGCCCACACATAAAAAAATTCATGATATATTGAGGAGGCTCAAGTTCAATGGCTAAGGCTAAATTTGAACGTAACAAACCGCACGTTAATATTGGTACTATCGGTCACGTCGATCACGGTAAAACGACTTTGACTGCAGCTATCACAACTGTACTTTCCAAAAAATACGGCGGTGCAGCAATCGCATTCGACCAAATCGATAAAGCTCCAGAAGAGCGCGAGCGCGGTATCACGATCTCGACAGCTCACGTTGAGTATGAGACGCCAGCTCGTCACTACGCTCACGTTGACTGCCCAGGTCACGCCGACTATGTAAAAAACATGATCACTGGTGCTGCTCAAATGGACGGAGCTATTCTTGTAGTATCCGCTACTGACGGTCCTATGCCACAAACTCGTGAGCACATCTTGCTTTCGAAACAAGTAGGCGTACCTTACATCGTTGTATTCTTGAACAAATGCGACATGGTTGAAGACGAAGAGCTTCTTGAATTGGTAGAAATGGAAGTTCGTGACCTTCTTTCCGAGTATGAGTTCCCAGGCGACGACACTCCGATCATTCGTGGTGCAGCTCGTGAAGCTCTTGCTAACCCAGAAGGCCCTTGGGCTGAGAAAATCATCGAGCTCTTCGAGCAAGTTGATACTTACATCCCAACTCCTGAGCGCGACACAGCTAAGCCTTTCCTTATGCCTGTCGAGGACGTATTCACAATCACTGGCCGTGGTACAGTTGCTACAGGTCGCGTAGAGCGTGGCGTTATCAAAGTCGGCGACGAGGTAGAAATTATCGGTCTTGCTGAAGAATCCCGTAAGTCCGTAGTAACAGGCGTTGAAATGTTCCGTAAATTGCTTGACTCCGCTCAAGCTGGGGACAACGTAGGTGCATTGCTTCGTGGTGTAGACCGCAGCAACATCGAGCGTGGACAAGTTTTGGCTAAACCGGGTTCGGTTAAACCACACACTAACTTCACTGCACAAATCTACGTTCTTACAAAAGAAGAGGGTGGCCGTCACAAGCCTTTCTTCACTGGCTACCGTCCACAGTTCTACTTCCGTACAACTGACGTAACGGGTATCATCAACCTGCCAGAAGGCACTGAGATGGTTATGCCTGGCGACAACATCACTGTAACGGTTGAGCTTATCGCTCCAATCGCTGTTGAAGAGGGAACTCGTTTCTCTATTCGTGAAGGCGGCCGTACAGTAGGCGCTGGCGCTGTAGCTTCTATCCAAAAATAATTGATGGCGGCTTAGCCGCTGTGAATAACAAAAGCCCTCACTTCGGTGAGGGCTTTTGTTTTTTATTTTTCACGCGGAATATGACGAACTGTAGTTCGTTTAACTTATTTTTACAGTGAACTAATGATTGACGGCATTCTCTTGCACATTTAATATTAATGGATAGTAAGTAAAGGTCGTCCAAGCTCGTTAAGAATCAGTCACTCACGTACAGGCATTAGCTTTAATGAGAGAAAGCGATGATGCTTTGCTGTATATGATTAATCCCTAAAGGGCTTCATTGCAAGACGACTTATATGATGAGAGGGGTTTAATGAATGAACAGAAAATTTTGGCTTACATTAGCTTTGGCTTCGTTTATGGTCGTAACGGCGGCGTGCGGTGCGAACACGGGGAAAACGAGTAACGAGAGTGAAGGCAATACTGCAGGATCGGGCAATACTGCCGAGAAAACGTACAAGATTGCTGTATCGCAAATCGTAGAACATCCATCGCTTGACGCAACATACGACGGTTTTGTAGCTGCCCTTAAGGATGCAGGAATTGAAGAAGGTAAAAACCTTGAAATTGATTTCAATAATGCACAAGGCGACTCTGCTAATATTAAAACCATTTCTCAAAAAATCGCCAGCAGCAAAAGTGATCTTGCATTAGGGATTGCTACTCCAACCGCTCAGGCTCTTGCAGATGACGTGAAGGACATTCCTGTTTTGTTTGCAGCTGTAACCGATCCGATTGATGCGGGTATCGTAACGCAATTGGAAGCGCCAGGCGGCAATATTACAGGAGCGTCGGATACAAATCCGGCTGCGATTACTGAAACAATGGATTTTATCGCTACTCAAATTCCGGATGTCAAAAATGTTGGTCTTATTATAAATGAAGGTGAACAAAACGCAGTTATTATGGGTGATATCGCGGAAAAAGCGCTTGAGAAGCATGGCATTAAGCTGATCAAAGCTTCCGTTGCCAATTCTTCGGACGTGAAGCAAGCTGCGGATTCGCTGGTCGGCCGCGTAGATGCGATCTATATCACACTTGATAATATGGTTGTTACCGGTGCGGATGCGATCATCGAAGTCGCTAACGAAAACGATATTCCTTTCTTCTCTGCAGATCGCGACACCGTTGAAAAAGGTGCATTTGCGGCTGTTGGCTTCAAGTATTATGACCATGGCTATGAAGTTGGACAAATGGCTGTAGAGATTTTGAAAAACGGTAAGAACCCGGGCGAGATGAATGTTACCGTTCCGCAGAAACTTGATTTCATTTTCAACATGAAAGCAGCAGCTGAGCAGGGCATTACAGTCACTGAAGAAATGAAGGCTCTCGTAAAAGACCAAGAAAACAACATCATTGAGTAAGTTCCGAAGCTTTGGCTCAAAATAAAACGAATCATGTACTTGGGGTGATCGGGTTACTCGTTCACCCCCTTGTTATGAAAAGGAGTGATGTCATTTGTTCGCATCAATGCAAGGAGCTGTGGAAAGCGGATTATTGTATGCGCTAATGGCTCTTGGAGTATATATAACTTTCCGGATTCTTGATTTTCCAGATTTAACGGTGGATGGAAGTTTTACGACAGGAGCAGCTATCGGTACGGTGCTTACCGTTAACGGAACGGCTCCATGGCTCGCCGTATTATGCGCATTTATTGGAGGCGCACTAGCGGGCATATGTACAGGCCTACTGCACACTAAAGGTAAAGTAAATGGGCTCTTATCAGGGATCATCATGATGATTGCGCTTTATTCCATTAATCTTAGAATAATGGGCAAGCCCAATTTATCATTAAGGGGCCATGAGAACCTTTTTGAAAATGTCCCTACGTTTACCGTAATGATTGTGTTTGTCGTGATTGTTAAGGTTGTGCTCGATCTCTTTTTCCGTACGGATATCGGTTTAAGCCTCCGGGCTACCGGGGACAATTCGCGTATGATTCGGAGTTTTGGTGCCAATACCGATATTACGACGATTTTTGGCATTGCATTGTCTAATGCGCTCGTTGCGACTTCTGGCGCATTGGTGGCACAGTACCAAAAGTATGCCGATAACAGCATGGGCATCGGTATGATTGTCATTGGACTTGCATCGGTTATTATCGGCGAAGCGATTTTTGGAGCGAAAACAATCTTTAGAGCGACTTTAGCTGTCGTGCTGGGATCAATTATTTACCGAATCATTTATGCGTTCGCACTTCGCGTGGAGTGGCTTGAAGCATCGGATATGAAGCTGATTACAGCAATTATTATCATCTTTGCTTTGGTTGTCCCTTCTGCCCGCAGAGTGTGGAAGCAAAAAAATACGGCAAAGAAACGAACTGCAGAAATGCTTGCTTCTCTTGATAAAGCACAACCGGGAGGTGGGCGCTAATGTTAGAGATCGCAAGAGTGTCCAAGCTGTTTAACCCTGGTACGGTAGATGAGAAAACGGCGCTGGTTGGCGCTAACCTGAACATGAAGCCGGGAGATTTTATTACGGTAATAGGAAGCAATGGCGCAGGCAAGTCTACGCTAATGAATATTATTTCAGGCGTAATGAAACCGGATGCCGGTGAAGTTCGGATTGATGGGCAAAATATAAGCCAGCTTACCGAATATCAACGCAGCCGCTGGATTGGACGCGTATTCCAGGATCCGATGGCAGGCACTGCGCCGCGTATGTCGATAGAAGAAAATTTGGCTATTGCTTACGCACGAGGGAAATCGCGCGGATTTTCCTTTGGTGTAACGCGTGCTAAGCGCGCAATATTCAAGCAAGAGCTTCAGCGCCTCGGTATTGGACTTGAAAACAGGCTGGGAGCTAAAGTCGGTTTGCTGTCAGGCGGCGAGCGGCAGGCGCTTAGCCTTCTCATGGCTACCTTTACGCGACCGCAGATTCTTCTGCTTGACGAACATACGGCAGCGCTTGACCCATCAAGAGCAGAACTCATTACGAGTTTGACTGAATCTCTGGTGAGGGAAATGAAATTAACGACCTTAATGGTTACGCATAATATGGAACAAGCCATTCGTCTTGGCAATCGTCTCATTATGATGGATAAAGGCCGAATTATTCTTGATGTGCCGGAGGAACGCAAAAAGGATCTTACGGTAGAACAGCTGCTTGGCGAATTCGAACTTATCAGCGGAAAGAAGCTTGCAGATGACCGCATTGTTTTAGGATAAGTTAAATTGAATAAATCGATTGTTTGAAAATACGATGCAATCATAAACGCAGCGGCCATAGCCGCTGCGTTTAGTATGTTGGCGTTATTTGGCGGTGTCTTTTCGGCCGTAAGGTGTATATAATCAGATTGCGCCCATTAAGTCCGTTATTATAAATGGCATGTTCTAAAACCTTGTAATAAGGGACATAATGGGCCGTATGCAAGTGCAAGCCAGGTAGCAGCGATAATTGTTTCTTCTATAATATAGATGTAAAAGCTATTTCGTGGTTTGCATGGTTTTAACCCATTACAGCAGCTGTTCATGTTAAACATGGATGCTCACACTCTCGATTTATGGAATGATATCGTCTTTGAAAATGAGTTTAGAATAATCTTAAACTTTATGTTGCAATTGCCTATTGGATTCGGTATAATATTGACTGTTGGTCTGACGTTGCGATGATGTGAGAGGTTGCCGACACACCCGGCCCCTTTGCCATGGGGCATGTGCAGGGTTTTCTTACGGAGTATGTCCGATAATAAATTGGGCGAAAGAAGGAGGGACTTATATGGCAAAGCAAAAGATTCGTATCCGCTTGAAAGCATACGATCACAGAATTCTTGATCAATCCGCAGAGAAAATCGTTGAAACTGCAAAACGTTCCGGTGCAGGCGTATCCGGGCCGATTCCGTTGCCAACGGAAAAGCAAATCATCACCATTCTCCGTGCGGTACACAAGTACAAGGATTCCAGGGAGCAATTCGAACAACGCACTCATAAGCGTTTGATCGACATTGTAAACCCAACGCCGCAAACGGTTGATGCGTTGATGCGCCTGGATTTACCATCCGGTGTAGATATCGAAATCAAACTGTAATATCAGCATATGCGATCATAGAAAGGAAATGAGGTGTCAACATGAAAGGTATCTTAGGAAAAAAACTTGGTATGACTCAAGTGTTTACTGCTGAAGGTAATGTCGTTCCTGTAACGGTTATCGAAGCTGGACCTTGCGTAGTACTTCAGAAAAAAGACCAAGAGAACGATGGCTACGAAGCTGTTCAGTTCGGTTTCTCTGATAAGAAAGAAAGCAGATCGAACAAGCCAGAAGCTGGTCACGCTAAAAAAGCTAACGCAACACCTAAGCGCTACGTTCGTGAAATTCGCGGAATTAACCTGGGTGATTATGAAGTTGGCCAAGAAGTGAAAGCTGACCTATTCACAGAGGGCGAATTCGTTGACGTAACAGGTATTTCAAAAGGTAAAGGCTTTGCCGGCGTTATCAAACGTTGGGGACAAAGCACGGGTCCTATGTCTCACGGTTCCCGTTACCACCGTGGACCAGGTTCGATGGGTTCTATCCAAGCGAACCGTGTACCGAAAGGCAAACGCCTTCCTGGACATATGGGTCACGAAACAATCACGATCCAAAAGCTTGAAGTTATCCGTGTAGATGCAGAACGTAACGTTCTTCTAATAAAAGGTTCGATTCCGGGCCCGAAAAACGGATTCGTAAAAGTTAAACAAACAGTTAAGAACTAATTGCTCTTAAAGAAAGGAGGAACAGGAAATGCCTAAAGTAACAGTATATAACGTGAGCGGCGCGCAAGTGGGCGAGCTTGAACTGGCTGAAACGGTTTTCGGTATTCAACCAAATGTTCATGTTTTGCACAGTGCTGTTGTTAACCAACAAGCATCTGAACGCTTCGGCAATCACAAAACTAAAGGACGCTCCGAAGTACGCGGCGGCGGTCGTAAACCTTGGAAACAAAAAGGTACTGGCCGTGCTCGTCAAGGTAGCATTCGCTCCCCGCAATGGGTTGGCGGCGGTGTAGTATTCGGACCGACTCCACGCTCATACGGTTTCAAGCTTCCTAAGAAAGTTCGTCGTCTAGCGATTAAATCGGCATTGTCATCGAAAGTGATTGCAAACGAAATTATCGTATTGGATCAACTGACATTTGCAGCTCCTAAGACGAAAGAATTCGCAGCAATCCTAAGCAACCTTAAAGTTGGCCGCAAAGCTCTTGTAGTAACGGCTAATTATGAAGATAACGTAGCATTGTCTGCTCGTAACATCCCAGGTGTTAAATTCGTTGCAGCTGACGGCATTAATGTTCTGGATGTATTGGTGCATGACAACCTTATCATCACTAAAGAAGCAGTAGAGAAAGTACAGGAGGTGCTTGCGTAATGAAAAATCCACGCGATATTATCAAGCGCCCGGTTATCACGGAACGTACGAGCGATTACATGGTTGATAAAAAGTATGTGTTTGAAGTAGATCTTCGTTCAAACAAAACTGAAATCAAACTTGCGATTGAGCAAATTTTTAAAGTAAAAGTAACCGGCGTTAACACAATGCGTGTTGCGGGTAAACCAAAACGTTATGGTAAACATAGCGGATACAGACCGGATTGGAAAAAAGCGATCGTTCAACTGAGCGCTGACAGCAAAGAACTTGAATTCTTTGAAACGTCTGTTTAGAAAAGGAGGGAATCGAAGTGCCTATTAAAAAGTACAAACCGACATCTCCAGCTCGTCGTAACATGTCCGTCTCGACTTTCGAAGAGATCACGACAAGTACACCGGAGAAATCGTTGCTTGCTCCGCTTTTCAAAAAAGCTGGACGTAACAACCAAGGTAAAATTACGGTTCGTCACCATGGCGGCGGACACAAACGTAAATACCGTATTATCGACTTCAAACGTACAAAAGATGGTATCGTTGGTAATGTAGCATCGATCGAATACGATCCGAACCGTTCATCCAACATCGCTTTGATCCATTACTTAGATGGTGAGAAAGCATATATCATCGCGCCAAAAGGCTTGAAAGTCGGAGATCAAATCACTTCTGGTGTTGGATCTGATATTAAACCGGGTAATGCTTTGCCGCTTGTTAACATCCCAGTCGGTACAGTTATCCACAACATCGAATTGAAACCAGGCAAAGGCGGACAACTTGTTCGTGCAGCTGGAACTAGTGCGCAACTTCTTGGTAAAGAAGAAAACTACGTTTCCGTTCGTTTGTCTTCTGGTGAAGTTCGCCGCATCTTGAACACTTGCCGTGCTACAATTGGTTCTGTTGGTAACGAAGATCACGAACTCGTGAAAATCGGTAAAGCCGGCCGTAACCGTTGGCTCGGAAATCGTCCTCAAGTACGTGGTGTTGTCATGAACCCTAACGATCACCCACACGGTGGTGGTGAAGGCCGTGCTCCAATCGGACGCAAATCGCCAATGTCGCCTTGGGGTAAACCAACTCTTGGTTACAAAACGCGTAAGAAGAAAAAAGCATCGAGCCAATACATTATTCGTCGTCGCACGAAATAATAGCCGCTTGATAAAAACCGCGTGATACGAAGGTATCGCTACCGCTTAGGTGAAGGGAGGAACACAAATGGGTCGCAGTTTAAAGAAAGGGCCGTTTATTGACGGTTACCTGCTTAAAAAAGTCGAGGTATTGAACGAAAGCGAGAAAAAAGTCGTTATCAAAACCTGGTCCCGCCGCTCGACCATTTTCCCGCAATTCATTGGTCACACGTTTGCAGTGTATGACGGACGCAAGCACGTGCCGGTATATGTAACGGAAGATATGGTTGGACACAAGCTTGGTGAATTTGCACCAACTCGTACGTATAAAGGCCATGCTGGTGAAGACAAAAAAACGGGCAGACGTTAATTTGCCCTTAAACATCTCTAACTGAACGAGAGGAGGTTCCTACATGCCAGAAGCTAAAGCGCACGCTAAATTTATCCGTATTGCTCCCCGTAAAGCACAGCTTGTTGCGGATTTGATTCGCGGTAAACAAGTTGGCGAAGCAATCGCGATTTTGCGTCACACGCCTAAGTCTGCATCCCCAATTTTGGAGAAGCTGCTGAACTCTGCAATTGCTAACGCTGAGCATAACTATCAGCTTGACGTAAACAAATTGTTTATCTCGCAAGCCTTCGTTAACCAAGGGCCAACGATGAAACGTTTCCGTCCTCGTGCGATGGGTCGCGCAAGCCGGATCAATAAAAGAACCAGCCACATTACCTTGGTGGTATCTGAAAAATAAGGAGGGATTACGTGTGGGTCAAAAGGTAAATCCAGTAGGCTTCCGGGTCGGAGTTATCCGTGATTGGGAGTCCAAATGGTTCGCGGGCAAAGATTTCGGCGATCTTCTTATGGAAGACGTTAAAATCCGTGAATACTTGAAAAACAAGCTGAAAGACGCAGCAGTTTCTCACATCGAGATCGAACGTGCAGCTAACCGCGTGAACGTAACGATCCAAACCGCAAAACCAGGTATGGTTATTGGTAAAGGCGGTTCCGAAGTAGAAAACCTTCGTACTGAGCTTGGTAAAATCACTAAAGGCAAAAAAGTACACATCAATATCTCTGAAATCAAACATGCAGATCTTGACGCTATTCTTGTAGCTGAAAGCATCGCACAACAACTTGAGCGTCGTGTATCTTTCCGTCGCGCATTGAAGCAAGCAATTCAACGCTCCATGCGTTCAGGTGCTAAAGGGATCAAAACCGCAGTTAGCGGTCGTCTCGGTGGCGCGGAAATCGCACGTTCGGAAGGCTACAGCGAAGGAACAGTTCCACTTCATACAATTCGTGCTGATATTGACTACGGCACGGCTGAAGCGGCTACAACATACGGCCGTATCGGCGTAAAAGTATGGATCTATCGCGGCGAAGTCCTTCCGACTAAGAAGAAAGCTCCCCAGGAAGGAGGCAACTAATCATGTTGGTACCTAAACGTGTCAAACACCGCAAACAACAACGCGGTCATATGAAGGGTCGCGCTAAAGGCGGCACTACAGTAGCATTCGGCGAATTTGGTCTTCAAGCTCTAGAACCATCATGGATCACTAACCGTCAGATCGAAGCGGCTCGTATTGCTATGACTCGCTACATCAAACGTGGCGGTAAAGTTTGGATCAAAATTTTCCCTGCCAAACCAATTACTCAAAAGCCTCTTGAAGTGCGTATGGGTAGTGGTAAAGGTAACGTTGAGAAATGGGTAGCCGTAGTTAAACCAGGTAAAATCCTGTTTGAACTTGCTGGTGTATCCGAAGAAACCGCTCGTGAAGCGATGCGTCTTGCGGCTCATAAATTGCCTATCAAGACTAAATTCGTGAAGCGTGAAGAAGTGGGTGGTGAAGCAAATGAAAGCTAGTGAATTTAGAAACCTAACCTCTGCTGAGCTTGAACAACAGGTCGCTGGTTTTAAAGAAGAGCTTTTCAATCTTCGTTTCCAACTGGCTACTGGCCAATTGGATAACCCGACTCGGATCCGTGATGTGCGTAAAGGAATTGCTCGTGCTAAAACGATTTTGCGTGAAAGAGAACTCGGAATTAGCAGCTAGTTTATCCCTTACATGAATGCATAAACACGGCTGAAGGAAGGAGGAAGAACATGAGCGAACGCAATGCCCGTAAAGTTCTAATTGGCAAAGTGGTAAGCGACAAGATGGACAAAACAATCGTGGTTGCTATCGAAACATACAAAAAACACGATTTGTACCATAAACGCATTAAAGTTACGAAAAAATTTAAGGCGCATGATGAGAACGGCCAAGCGAAAATTGGCGACATCGTGAAAATCATGGAGACTCGTCCGCTATCGAAAGACAAACGCTTCAGACTTGTAGAAGTTGTTGAAGTTGCTGTCATTATCTAATGAGCGTATGCAGTGCCTGAGCATTTTTCCGAAAGGAGGACGTTGAAATGATTCAACCATTTTCGCGCTTAGCGGTTGCTGACAACTCCGGCGCAAAACAATTGATGTGTATCCGTGTACTCGGTGGAACAGGACGTCGCGTTGGTCACATCGGCGATTTGATCGTTTGCTCAGTAAAACAAGCAACACCTGGCGGCGTTGTCAAAAAGGGTGACGTTGTTAAAGCGGTTATCGTTCGTACAAAACGTTCGGTTCGTCGTAAAGACGGTTCGTACATCGCGTTTGACGAAAACGCAGCTGTAATTGTTAAAGAAGACAAAAGCCCACGCGGTACTCGTATCTTTGGACCTGTTGCCCGTGAACTTCGCGATAAAGATTTCATGAAAATCGTATCGCTAGCTCCAGAAGTTATCTAAGAACAATATAAGCTTGAAAGCACAAGCGTGCAGGAGGTGTAACTCATGCCAAGGCTGAAAAAAGTACTCGAATCCCATAACAATAAATTGCACGTGAAAAAAGACGACACGGTTATCGTCATTACCGGTAAAGACAAAGGTAAGAAGGGCCGCGTTATCGCTGCGTATCCGCGTGAAAACCGCGTACTCGTAGAAGGTGTTAACACTGTTAAGAAACATACTCGTCCATCGCAAGCTAATCCACAGGGCGGTATTATCGAACAAGAAGCGCCAATTCACGTTTCAAACGTTATGCATATCGATCCGAAAAGCGGTAAAGTAACACGTATCGGATACAAAGTGCTCGACAACGGCAAGAAAGTTCGGATCGCGAAACGTTCCGGAGAAGTAATCGACTAATCGTTACGGTAGGAAAGGAGGTCCATGATCAATGGCAGCAAGATTGAAAGGTCGTTTCTTAAACGAAATAACTCCTGCTCTTATGCAGAAGTTCAACTATACGTCTGTAATGCAAGTGCCGAAAATTGAGAAGGTAGTTATCAACATGGGGGTAGGCGAAGCGGTTTCCAATTCGAAAATCCTTGATGTAGCAGTTGAAGAACTACGTATCATTTCCGGTCAAAAACCAGTCGTTACTCGTGCGAAGAAGTCTATTGCAGGCTTCAAGCTTCGTGAGGACATGCCAATCGGGGTTAAAGTTACATTGCGCGGTGAGCGTATGTACCACTTCCTTGATAAACTGTTCAACATTTCTCTTCCGCGTGTACGTGACTTCCGCGGTGTATCGAACAAAGCTTTCGACGGCCGTGGTAACTACACGCTTGGCTTGAAAGAGCAGTTGATATTCCCAGAGATCGAGTACGATAAAGTCGATAAAGTGCGCGGTATGGACATCGTCATCGTCACGACGGCAAAAACGGACGAAGAATCTCGTGAATTGCTGACCCAAATGGGCATGCCGTTCACGAAGTAATCCACTTTTAGGAGGTGTAATACCCAGTGGCAAAAACTTCGATGAAAGTGAAGCAACAACGCGCCCCGAAATTTAAAGTGCGTGCATATACGCGCTGTGAGCGTTGCGGCCGTCCGCATTCTGTTTTGCAAAAGTTTAAAATTTGCCGGATTTGTTTCCGTGAGTTAGCACATAAGGGCCAGATTCCTGGCGTTAAAAAAGCAAGCTGGTAATCAGCCTAGTTTGGGAAGGAGGTTAACACAATGGTTATGTCTGATCCGGTTGCAGATATGTTGACGCGCATTCGTAATGCGAATGTAGTTCGTCACGAAACCGTGGAAATGCCCGCTTCGAAAATGAAGAAGCAAATCGCTGAGATTTTGAAGCGCGAGGGTTTTATCCGCGACGCTGAATATATCGAAGACAACAAACAAGGGATTATCCGTATTTTCTTGAAATACGGCCCTAACCAAGAGCGCGTAATTACTGGCTTGAAACGTATTTCGAAACCAGGCCTTCGCGTTTATACACAATCAACTGAAATCCCTCGTGTACTCGGTGGACTTGGAATTGCAATTATTTCCACTTCCAAAGGGATTATGACTGATAAAGAAGCTCGTCAGGTTAAATCCGGCGGCGAAGTAGTTTGCTACGTTTGGTAAGTAACAAGTCACAAAGATAGGAGGTGTAACAATGTCCCGTATTGGTCGCAAACCAATCCAAGTGCCTAACGGCGTAACAATCAGCTTGGACAACACAGTAATTACTGTAAAAGGACCGAAAGGATCGCTTTCCCGTGAAATTCACAAAGAAATGAAAGTGAATGTAACGGAAACTGAAATCCTAGTAGAACGTCCTTCCGATAATAAATTGCATCGCTCGTTGCACGGAACAACTCGCAGCGTCATCGCTAACATGGTGAGCGGCGTTACTGAAGGCTTCTCCAAAAACTTGGAGCTAGTAGGCGTTGGTTACCGTGCAAATAAAGCTGGGGATAAAATCGTTCTTAACGTTGGTTACTCTCACCCAGTTGAAATTGCTCCAGATAATGGAATCGAGTTTGAAGTGCCTGCTAACACGAAAATCACTGTTCGCGGTATCGATAAAGAGCTCGTTGGTGCAACTGCTGCAAAAATTCGTTCCGTACGTGAACCAGAGCCGTATAAAGGTAAAGGTATTAAGTACGAAGGCGAACGCATCATCCGCAAAGAAGGTAAAGCTGGTAAGAAAAAATAAGCAAACAGCTCGTTTGCTTAAGATAGCGTCTTAAGGCTGAAAGAAAGGAGTGAACTTTGTATGATTACGAAAGGCGACAAAAACAAGGCACGTCTAAAAAGACACCTTCGTGTTCGTAAAAAAATTAACGGTACAGCTGCACGTCCGCGTCTATCTGTATTCCGTTCCTCCAAGCATATGTATGCTCAATTAATCGACGATGTTTCAGGCGTAACAATCGTTTCTGCATCCACACAGGATAAAGAACTGGCTGAAGTTGTTGGCAACGGTGGTAACATCGATGCAGCGAGCAAAGTCGGAGAATTGATTGCGAAACGCGCTCAAGCTAAGGGTGTAACCCAAGTAGTATTTGATCGCGGCGGTTACTTGTATCACGGCAGAATTCAGGCGCTTGCTACAGCAGCTCGCGAAGCTGGCCTAGAATTCTAATCGACTTTATTTATAAGGAGGTTAAACGACTTGCGTGTAGATCCAAATACGTTAGAACTGACTGAAAAAGTTGTTAATATCAATCGCGTATCTAAAGTTGTAAAAGGCGGACGCCGTTTCAGCTTTAGTGCACTTGTAGTAGTCGGCGACGGTAAAGGCTACGTTGGCGCAGGGATCGGTAAAGCAGGCGAAGTACCTGATGCAATCCGCAAAGGTATCGAAGATGCTAAGAAAAACCTGATCCACGTTCCAATCGTTGGCACGACTATTCCCCACCTTGTTCTCGGACATTTCGGAGCAGGTGAAGTTCTTCTGAAGCCAGCTTCTGAAGGTACTGGCGTTATCGCCGGCGGCCCGGTTCGTGCAGTTCTCGAACTTGCTGGTGTCGGCGACATCTTGACGAAATCGCTAGGTTCTTCGAACTCCATGAATATGGTTAACGCAACGCTTGAAGGTCTTTCCCGTCTTAAACGCGTGGAAGAAGTTGCAAAGCTACGTGGAAAAACAGTCGAAGAGCTGTTACGCTAAGGAGGGAAATAAGATGGCAAAATTGCAAATCACCCTCGTTCGCAGTTTAATCGGTCGCAACGAGAAACAACGTGCAACGGTTGAATCTTTCGGTCTTAAAAAGATTCGTCAGGCAGTTGTTTTGAACGATAGCCCAGCTGTCCGTGGCATGGTTAACACTGTTAGTCACTTGGTAAAAGTAGAAGAAGTACAAGAATAGCATGTAGTTCCAAGAAATAAATAAGGAGGTGCACGAACGATGAAATTGCATGAGCTAGCACCAGCACCGGGCTCTACCCAAGCGCCAAAGCGTAAAGGTCGCGGTATCGGTTCCGGTAACGGTAAAACGGCCGGTAAAGGTCACAAAGGTCAAAACGCTCGTTCCGGCGGCGGCGTTCGTCCTGGTTTCGAGGGCGGACAAAACCCTTTGTATCGTCGAGTGCCGAAGCGTGGATTTAACAACCCCTTCCGCAAAGAGTACGCAATTGTCAACATTGAAGAGCTTAACGCGTTTGCAGCAGGTACTGAAGTCACTCCAGAAGTTCTTATCGAGACTGGGATCGTAAAGAACCCGCTCGCAGGAATTAAAATTTTGGGCAATGGTGAAGTTAGCGTTACACTTACTGTAAAAGCAAACAAGTTCTCTCAATCTGCGGTAGAGAAAATCCAGGCTGCCGGCGGTAAAACCGAGGTGATCTAATTGTTCAAGACCGTATCCAACATTTGGAAAGTGGCGGATCTTCGTACAAGGATCCTCTTTACCCTTTTCATCCTTTTGATTTATCGCATTGGGTCCTTTATTCCAGTGCCCGGTGTAAACAAAGATGTGTTTAAGCAGGTTGATGCAGCCGGTGCGGATCTGTTCGGCTTGCTTAACACGTTTTCCGGCGGTGCTTTGTTCCAATTCTCCATCTTCGCAATCGGTATTACGCCATACATTACAGCGTCGATTATCGTTCAGTTGTTGTCTATGGATGTAATTCCTAAGTTTGCGGAATGGGCAAAGGAAGGCGAGAACGGTAAACGTAAACTCGCGCAAATCACTCGTTATGGAACGGTTGTTCTTGGTTTGGTCCAAGGTTTCGCAACAGCAATCGGCTTTAACCGTCAATACGGTTATGAAATGGTTGTTGGCGCAACATTCGTTGACTATTTACTCATTGCAATCATCCTGACTGCAGGTACTGCTTTCTTGATGTGGCTCGGTGAGCAAATTACGGAAAAAGGAATCGGAAATGGTATTTCCATTCTTATCTTTGCGGCAATTGCAGCTGGTATTCCTGGACACATTCGTACGATCTTCGAAGATCAATTCGTAGGTGCCCAAGATCAACTGTTTTTGAATATTATCAAAATGCTGCTGATCCTGATTGCGATCATCGCAATCATTGTCGGTGTTATATTCGTACAACAAGGTATTCGTAAAATTCCGGTTCAATACGCTAAGCGTGTGGTTGGACGGAAAATGTACGGCGGACAATCGACGCACATTCCGATGAAAGTGAACGGCGCAGGCGTTATCCCGGTCATTTTCGCGGTATCGCTTATCATGTTCCCGATTACGATTGCGCAGTTCTGGTCCACTCAGAACTGGGCTGACTGGATTATTAAAAATATGAACTATGACCAACCCCTGGGTATGGTATTGTACGTATTGTTAATCATCGGGTTTACCTTCTTCTACACTTTCGTACAGATTAATCCAGTTCAAATGGCTGATCAAATGAAGAAAAACGGTGGATATATTCCTGGTATTCGTCCAGGCAAGCCAACATCGTCTTACCTAACACGTGTTATGTCGCGTATTACGTTGAGTGGTGCAATCTTCCTGGCGGTTATCTCAGTCATTCCGGTATTCTTCGGTGCACTTGCTGGATTACCTAAGTCAGTGCAGCTAGGCGGCACCTCATTGCTAATCGTTATCGGTGTTGCATTAGATACGATGAAGCAAATCGAGAGCCAGTTGATCAAACGCCATTACAAAGGGTTTATCAATAAATAACAATAGGTTCTGACCGGGCTTCCGCGTTCGTCAACTAGCGTTGTGCGGAGCCCGCCCGAGCCTATTGTGCTTAAAGCGAGGAACTCAGCAATGAACATTTTATTCATGGGCCCTCCGGGAGCCGGTAAAGGTACACAAGCTGAACGGATCGTTGAAGAGTTCGGTATTCCCCATATTTCCACTGGCGATGCTTTCCGCCTCGCTATGAAAGAAGGAACCGCACTTGGAATCAAAGCGAAGGAGTATGTCGATCAAGGCCTGCTCGTTCCCGATGAGATCACGAACGGTATTGTAAAGGAAAGACTCGAACAAGACGATTGCAAAAATGGATTCTTGCTCGACGGGTTTCCTCGCACACTGCAGCAAGCAGAAGCACTTGATGTTATGCTTGCGGAGCTCGGTCGCAGTATTGACCATGTTGTAAATTTAAAGGTTGACCGCAGTTTGCTGCTTGCTCGTTTGACGGGCAGACGCATATCGAAAACGACTGGTACGACTTATCACGTAATCTTTAACCCTCCTAAGGTCGAAGGGATCTGCGACAAGGACGGCGGGGAATTGTATCAACGTTCAGACGATACAGAGGAAAAGGTCGGAACTCGTTTGGATGAGTATTCATCCAAAACGGCGCCTCTACTCGATTACTACAGTGCTAAAGGTCTCCTTCGCGAAGTCGACGGTGAGAAGGATATTGATGTTGTAACATCCGACATTATTTCCAACTTGAGAGGTTCATTGTAATGATTATTTGCAAATCCGAATCGGAGCTGCGATATATGAGGGAAGCAGGACGCATTGTTGCGGAAACGCATCGATTGATGGCGGAGGCTGTGAAACCAGGCATCACGACTCGTGAGCTTGACCAAATCGCTGAAGCGTACATTAAGAGTCAAAATGCGATTCCTTCCTTCAAAGGTTACAATGGTTTTCCTTCCAGCATTTGCGCTTCTGTGAATGACGAGCTGGTGCACGGCTTCCCTGGTTCACGCAAGTTGAACGAAGGCGATATAATTAGTATCGATATCGGTGCGCAGTACGAAGGCTTTCATGGCGACTCAGCTTGGACCTATGCGGTTGGAGCAGTAACGCCTGAAGTTCAGAAGCTGCTTGAGGTAACGGAAGCATCGCTTTATGCGGGGCTTGCGCTCATCAAACCAGATATTAGACTATATACAATTTCGCATGCTATTCAAAAGGTAATTGAAGATGCAGGATTCTCCGTAGTAAGGGAATACGTAGGGCACGGAATCGGCGCGGACCTCCATGAGGAACCACAAATACCGAACTACGGCATACCAGATCGCGGACCTCGTCTGAAGACCGGAATGGTGCTTGCAATCGAACCAATGGTTAATATCGGTGAACGATATGTCCGTACGCTCGAAGACAATTGGACGGTTGTAACGGAAGACGGCTCATGGTGCGCTCATTTTGAGCATACAGTAGCTGTTACAGAGGACGGCTTTGAAATATTGACCATTTTGCCGAAGCAGCCATAAGTATGACGATGGAAGCTCGTCCCCAAATTGGTCAGTTCGTCAAGGTGCTTCGCGGTAAAGATGAGGAAAGCTATGCTGTTATCCTGGCAATCGTCGATGATCGATTCGTCATGATTGCCGATGGCCATAAGCGCCGATTCGATCAGCCGAAGAAAAAGAACGTTCTACATCTCGAGTTACAGCCTGCAATTAGTTCGGAGGTTTCTAGCAGCATGCAAGAAACCGGCAGGGTGACCAACGCAAAGTTACGTTATGCTATTCAGAAGTATGTAAATGCGAAAGGAGAATGACGCTTGGCTAAGGAAGACATCATTGAGGTCGAAGGTACGGTTATTGAGCCGTTGCCGAATGCCACGTTCAAGGTGGAGCTGGAGAACGGTCACCAAATTCTCGCACATGTTTCCGGTAAGCTCAGAATGCACTTTATCCGCATCCTGACAGGAGACAAGGTGGTTATACAGTTATCGCCTTATGATTTATCAAAAGGGCGCATCACCTATCGTAAGTAAGCTGCAATTGCGGCTTGGTTACGAAAGATTCGGGAGGTAATCACAATGAAGGTTAGACCTTCGGTAAAGCCGATCTGCGAAAAATGCAAAGTCATTCGTCGCAAAGGCAACGTTATGGTGATTTGTGAAAATCCGAAACACAAACAAAAACAAGGATAGAAGGAGGGGAATATAGCCTATGGCACGTATAGCTGGTGTAGACTTGCCGCGTGACAAACGCGTCGAAATCGCCCTGACATACATTTTCGGTATCGGCAAAACAACGTCGCAAAAACTTTTGAATACTGCTGAAGTTAGCTACGACACTCGTGTTCGTGACTTGACAGAAGACGAACTTGCTCGCCTTCGCGAAGCAATCGACAAATCTGTTAAAGTAGAAGGCGACTTGCGTCGTGAAATTTCACTTAACATTAAACGTCTGACTGAAATCGGATGCTACCGTGGTCTTCGTCACCGTCGCGGCTTGCCTGTTCGCGGTCAACGTACGAAAACAAATGCGCGTACTCGTAAAGGTCCTCGTCGGACTGTAGCTAACAAGAAGAAATAAGAAGGGAGGATAATGGACAATGGCTAAACCAAAAAAAGTCGTTCGTACGAAACGTCGCGACCGGAAAAATATTGAGACTGGCGTTGCGCACATTCGCTCGACATTCAACAATACGATCGTTACGATCACGGATCCGCACGGAAATGCGATTTCATGGGCAAGCTCTGGTAACATGGGTTTCAGAGGCTCACGCAAAAGCACGCCTTTCGCAGCTCAAATGGCTGCTGAGACGGCTGCCAAAGCAGCAATGGAGCATGGCATGAGAACAGTCGAAGTGATGGTAAAAGGACCAGGCGCTGGCCGTGAAGCAGCAATTCGCTCGCTTCAAGCAGCTGGATTGGAAGTTAACCTCATTAAAGACGTAACACCAGTTCCTCACAACGGATGCCGTCCTCCGAAACGTCGTCGCGTATAGTTGGATCCGTGTGGTATCAAATAACAACAACTTGTGAATAATGGTTGTGAAGGTTTGGCATACTACAAGATTTGACTTAAAATAACGGTAAGCTAACGGAGCGACGTTTGAAGGAGGGTACTATTAGTGATTGAGATCGAAAAGCCGAAAATCGAAACCGTAGAACTGAATGATGAGGGAACATACGGACGTTTCGTCGTCGAGCCGCTTGAACGCGGATATGGCACGACGCTTGGAAATTCGCTTCGCCGAATTTTATTGTCTTCGTTGCCGGGTGCAGCAGTAACCTCGGTTCAAATCGATGGAGTGCTTCACGAGTTCTCTACGGTTCCCGGAGTGATTGAGGATGTTACCGAAATCATTCTGAACCTGAAGGGCCTCTCGTTGAAAATCCACTCCGATGAAGAAAAGGTGTTGGAAATCGACGCGGATGGCGAAGGGAATATTACAGCGGGCGACATTCGAGCAGACAGCGATGTCGAGATTTTAAGCCCTGATCTTCACATCGCAACCTTGGCTTCCGGCGCGCGGCTCCATATGCGGGTTTTTGCTAATCGGGGACGCGGTTACGTGCAAGCGGACCGCAACAAGAAAGACGAACAACCGATTGGGGTAATTCCCGTTGATTCGATATACACGCCAATTACTCGTGTAAATTACAGCGTTGAAAATACGCGTGTTGGTCAAGTTACTAACTACGACAAGCTCACGCTTGAAGTATGGACTGACGGCAGTATTAGACCGGAAGAGGCTGTAAGCCTCGGCGCTAAAATTTTGACCGAGCATTTGGACTTGTTCGTTGGATTGACCGATGAAGCCAAAGATGCGGAAATTATGGTTGAGAAAGAAGAAGATAAGAAAGAGAAAGTTCTAGAGATGACGATCGAGGAACTTGATCTTTCCGTCCGTTCTTACAACTGCTTGAAACGCGCAGGTATCAACACAGTTCAAGAGCTAATCACGAAATCCGAAGAGGACATGATGAAGGTTCGTAACCTCGGACGTAAATCACTTGAGGAAGTTCAAGAGAAGCTTGAAGAGCTCGGTTTGGGCCTTCGCATGGAAGAGTAGTAACCAACTAGTGAAGACAAAAGAGCAAGGGAGGGGAAAACAAGATGGCATATCAAAAATTAGGACGTGACGCTAGTGCACGGAAAGCTTTGTTCCGTGACCTCGTTACTGACTTGTTCCTTTATGAGCGTATTCAAACGACTGAAGCAAAAGCGAAAGAAGTTCGTTCTATCGCTGAGAAGCTGATCACTAAAGCTAAGCAAGGTGATCTTCATGCTCGTCGTCAAGTAGCTGCTTATGTTCGTCGCGAATCAATTGACGGTCAACAAGACGCTATTCAAAAGCTATTCTCCGAGCTGGCTAGCCGTTACTCGGAGCGTGCAGGCGGCTACACGCGTATTCTAAAACTAGGACCCCGTCGCGGCGACGCTGCGCCAATGGTTTACCTAGAATTGGTTGACCGCGCGTAGTACACCTAATAAATGTATAAGCTTGTCCACAGCGTTAAACCTTGTCCAAGCTTTATACGCGAGCGTAAACGTCTTATGCCTGCCTATAGGCGGTATAAGCACGCTAACGCTATGAAATATAAGTGAGTGTATGGTTTCCGTACACCTCTTGTATTTTAGTGAAAAGGGTGGACCCTTGAGGCCACCTTTTTTTATTTGCAAATCGGGCTTGTTCGTCTTGTTGACGGAATGCAAACCAGGAGCGACAGATGAGCTTTTGCGACATCTGCTAGGTGTCCAGAGGGCGCAGAACCTAAATTCCTTCTCGCTAAGGAATTTAGAACTTGTAGGAATCCCTTTAGCTAAAGGGGGGAAAAGGTTGAGGAATATTTGCGTAAAGGTCAGCTATGACGGGGCCGGCTTTAACGGTTTTCAAACGCAACCATACGGCAGAACGGTTCAGGGGGAAATTGAGAAGGCCATCAAGAAGCTTACGGGTGAAACGACTATTATTATAGGTTCGGGTCGCACGGATGCGGGAGTACATGCACAAGGACAAATATTCAATTTCTATACGGAGTCTACGATTCCGACTGAAAGATGGGCGATCGCGCTGAATACGAGGCTGCCCAAGGATATTGTCATTATTGAAGCATTCGATGTGCCCGAGCATTTTCACGCGCGAAGATCCGCCAAGCGCAAAACGTATCGCTATACGATTGATACCGGAAAGTTTCCTGACGTATTTGGCCGCCAGTACCGCTTTCATCATCCGACGCCGCTTGATGTGGATGCAATGCGTGAGGGACTGCGCTACCTGATTGGGGAGCATGACTTTACTTCATTTACATCGATCCATTCTACCAAGCCTCATCATATACGTACGATCTATGAAGCAGACTTTGTGCAAGAAGGCCCTATCGTGCATATGTACGTAACAGGGAATGGTTTTTTGTACAATATGGTTCGAGTCATTATGGGAACTTTATTATGGGTTGGCGAGGGGAAGATGGCTTCATCTGAGATAAAACGCATACTGGATGGCCGAAATCGGTCGCTCGCAGGTCCAACGGCCATGCCGCATGGTTTGATGCTGATAGATGTTGAATATTCCAGCGAAAAACAGGGATAAACCACTATAAATTGCTTGCACTTAACTATACTTTATAGTAGAATATAACTTGTGCTTTCGAAGTGGCTAACCCACAGCCCCGACTGAGATTGTCACAAACTTGGCTATCAACAATGAATAAACAAACCAACGTTTACGTTGTTATAAAAACGATTAATGTATGAAATTAAGGAGGATCATCCATGCGTACCACTTATATGGCTAAATCAACTGAAGTTGATCGTAAATGGTTCGTCGTCGATGCGGAAGGCAAAACGCTAGGCCGCTTGGCGAGTGAAGTTGCTGCCCTGATCCGCGGCAAACACAAACCGACATTTACGCCACATGTTGATACAGGCGATTTCGTTGTAGTTATCAACGCTGAAAAAATCCATCTGACAGGCAAAAAAATGTCGGATAAAATTTACTACCGTCACTCCATGTACTCCGGTGGCTTGAAAGCTACTCCGGCACAAGAGATGATCAAAAACAAGCCAGAGCGCGTTATCGAATTGGCTGTACACGGCATGTTGCCTAAGAACCGTCTTGGCGACAAAATGAAGCTTAAACTTAAAGTATACGCAGGTGCGGAACATCCACATCAAGCACAAAACCCTGAAGTTTACGAACTTCGCGGGTAATAAAGAGGAGGACAAGTTTCATGGCTCAAGTGCAATACTATGGAACCGGTCGTCGTAAACACTCTGTTGCACGTGTACGTCTTGTGCCGGGTGAAGGACGAATCATTATTAACAAACGCGACCTTAATGAATATTTTGGTCTAGAAACATTGAAGCTGATCGTAAAACAACCGCTTAACCTTACTGACACATTGTCGAAATACGATGTGCTTGTAATCGCTAACGGCGGCGGTATGTCCGGTCAAGCAGGCGCTATCCGTCACGGTATTTCCCGTGCTCTGCTTAAAGCAGATCCAGAATTCCGTCCGGCTCTAAAACGTGCTGGCTTCCTAACTCGTGATCCGCGTATGAAAGAACGTAAAAAATACGGTCTTAAAGCGGCTCGTCGCGCTCCACAATTCTCGAAACGTTAATTCTTATACGACAAAATGCTCTCTCTGCCAGTCAGAGGGAGCATTTTTTGTTTGTGTGACATAAATACCAAAACTTTATTTCATTTTGGTGTAAACTTATTATTGAACATTACGCATTTTGGACGTATAATTTTTATACAGACTAATTTACTAGGATTTAAAAACGGAGGGCATACAAATGAACCTTTTTGAAAAAGAAGCGCTTATCAAGCAAAAGGAAGTAGAACTCGAAAACGCGACACCGGAAGAAATCATCGCGTTTGCGGTTGAAACTTTTCCTAATATTACTTTCGCATGCAGCTTTGGAGCTGAAGATGTCGTGCTAGTGGATATGCTGCAAAAAATCAGCCCGAAGACAGATATTTTCTATCTGGATACGGATTATCACTTCAAGGAAACCTATGAGACACGCGATAAAATGGCTGCTCGCTACCCAGGCATTCCCTTCGTAGAAGTGAAACCGGAAATAACGCCGGAAGAGCAAGCGGCGCAGTTTGGCGAAGAGCTTTGGAAATCCGATGCGAACGCATGCTGCAACATTCGTAAGGTTAAACCTTTGACTAATATTTTGTCGAAGTACGATGCTTGGATTACCGGCATTCGCCGCGATCAAGCACCTACTCGCGCAAACTCCAAAAAAATCGAGTACGATACAAAGTTCGGACTCGTTAAATTTAATCCGATCGCTCACTGGACTACTGAGGACGTTTGGAACTATATCCGCGAGAATGACGTTATTTACAACCCGCTGCATGATCAAAACTACCCGAGCATCGGCTGTGAGCAATGCACGCGTAAAGTAATGCCAGGTGAAGATCCTCGTGCTGGACGCTGGGCAGGACAAGAGAAAACAGAATGCGGATTGCATAAATAAGCAACTTTAGGAGGACACATTGCAAATGAATCAAATTCAACCGCACGGCGGCATATTGGTTAACCGTATCGCTACCGGCGAACAACGTGAAGCATTGCTGGCAGAAGCAAAAGGACTAAAAACGATTACGATCAACACATGGGCCATATCTGACCTCGATTTGATCGGTGTCGGCGCTTTTTCACCTTTGACAGGATTCATGAATGAAGCGGATTATCAATCGGTTGTTAAATCCATGCGTCTAGCGAATGGTACGGTATGGAGCATTCCGATTACGCTTGCCGTAGAAGAAGTGAAAGCTGCTGAATTTAAGGTTGGCGAGCGCGCGGCGCTTGTCGGCGAAGACGGCATCATTTATGCTACTATCGATATTAACAGCATCTACACGGTTGATCACAAGGTTGAAGCGGTCAATGTATTCAAAACAGATGACATTGAGCATCCGGGCGTACAAAAACTGTTCGAACGTTCTTCTACAAACGTAGGCGGAGACATTACGGTATTGAACCGTCCGAAGCCAGAGAAGTTCGAAGACTTTTATTTTGACCCATCAGAAACTCGTCGTATCTTTGCGGAAAAGGGCTGGAAAACAGTTGTTGGCTTCCAAACACGTAATCCGGTTCACCGTGCGCATGAATATATTCAGAAAACGGCAATGGAAATCGTGGATGCGTTGTTCCTTAACCCGCTTGTAGGCGAAACGAAATCAGACGATGTTCCAGCGAACGTGCGGATGAAGAGCTATCTTGCTTTGCTTGAGAACTATTACCCTCAGGATCGTGTTTTCCTTGGCGTATTCCCGGCAGCAATGCGTTATGCGGGTCCTCGCGAGGCGATCTTCCATGCGCTTGTCCGTAAAAACTACGGCTGTTCTCATTTTATCGTTGGACGCGACCATGCTGGCGTAGGCGACTACTATGGCACTTACGAAGCACAGGATCTTCTCAAAACGATCCCAACCGAAGATCTTGGCATTACGCCGCTGTTCTTCGAGCACAGCTTCTTCTGTAAGCAATGCGGCAACATGGCAACATCGAAAACTTGCCCGCATGACAAAGAGCAGCATTTGACGCTATCGGGTACGAAGGTTCGCGCATTGCTGCGTGACGGCGTTTGCCCGCCGCCAGAGTTCTCCCGTCCTGAGGTAGCAAAGATTCTGATCGAAGGCATGTCGGAGCAGCCGGTAAGCTAATTCCAATTCCTATTTAACCAAAAGGTTTGTCTCATAAACGACCATCTCGTCCCATATAAATGAAAGTGTGCATTCGGCTCCTGGTGGGCCGATGGTTGCCGCGTATTCATTAGATGGGGGACGGGGTGGTTTTTTTATGCGCCGAATAGGTCGGCATGTTGTCATTTGGATGACGTATAAAGGGGCATTACGCATTGGTATCGGGCTGCTTGTCATCGCATTAACAGGGATTTTGCTTACGCAGTCCATGCCTTCTGCTAAAACATGGTCTTATTGGAGCCTTCCTCTTTCCGGGAAAACAATCGCGATTGATGCGGGGCACGGCGGAGTGGATGGAGGCGCTGTGAGCAAGCAAGGGGTAATCGAGAAGGATTTGAATCTCGCGATCGCGCTTTATTTACGGGATTATTTGCAGCAGGCCGGTGCCATTGTCGTGATGACCAGGGAAGGCGATTACGACCTGGCGACAGGAGACGCAAGAGCGTACAGCAAACGCAAAACGGAAGATTTACTGAAACGGGTATCTCTCATTAAGGCAAGTCAGCCGGAAGCAGTCATAAGCATCCACATGAACAGTATTCCGTCAACGAAGTGGTCCGGGGCACAAACCTTCTTTCACCCTGCGAATCATCCGGATAACCGCATTCTCGCCACCTTCATTCAGGATGAGATTAAACGCAATTTAGAAAATACGACGAGGGTTGCTGCTACGGTGAAGGATGTATACGTCCTGAAGGCGATAGAGAACATACCGACGGCTTTGGTTGAAGTTGGATTTTTATCCAACCCGGGCGAATCGCAGCGGCTTGCGGATACGGAGTACCAAAGGCAGGTAGCCGCTTCTATCTATGAGGGCGTTCTTCGCTATGTCTCCGGCGAGAAGCTTAGCGGCAGCTTGCAGCAGACCGAATTGTCTCCAAAATAATCGGAATGTCCACTATTCGGGGGATGGGTGAGCACTTCAGCTGAGGGCTTGGTTGCTTGGCTTACTGTGCTATAATGATTATTATCTAGTTTTGATTACATAAAGGTGGGACAGATATGACATTGACACGCGAGCAAGTCATCGATGCCGTCGAATCCGTGACGGCACAGCATAAAGCGGATGAGATCACCATCCGCGACGTAATGGTTCGGGACCGTCAGGTTTCCATGACCGTCCTTGGGGCTAGTGCGGCATCGCAGCCCGCGCTTGAAGCCTCGCTCCGCGAGGCGCTGGCGCGCCTAGGCGCCGAAACCGTGCACTGCCGGTTTCGGGCAGAGGCAGCGCCTGCCGCGGGCGCAGGCGCGTCTACGCCGCCGCCTGCGGCTGCTAAAGCACCGGCCGCGGCTAGCGCCGGCGGTGCCGGCAAAGCTGGCGGCCCCGCGCCCGTAGAGGGCCACGGGGCCGGCCTTGGGAGTGCGCTGCTGGATCCTAGCAGCGGCGTGCAGTTCATCGCCGTCGCCAGCGGCAAGGGCGGCGTCGGCAAATCAACGGTGACCGTTAACCTGGCGGTTGCCTTAGCCCGCAGGGGCAAACGCGTCGGCATCATCGATGCCGACATCTATGGCTTTAGCGTGCCCGATATGATGGGCATCGAGGAGCGTCCTGAAGTCGTGAACGAACGGGTAATACCTATCGAGAAATTTGGCGTGAAGGTTATGTCCATGGGCTTCTTTGTCGAAGACAACAGCCCCATTGTATGGCGCGGGCCTATGCTTGGCAAAATGCTGCGCAACTTCTTTCAAGAAATCGAATGGGGCGAGCTGGACTATCTGCTGCTTGATCTCCCGCCAGGCACAGGGGACATCGCGCTGGATGTTCACCAGATCATTCCGCAAAGCAAAGAAATTATCGTCACCACGCCGCATGCAACCGCTGCGTTCGTAGCAGCAAGAGCAGGGGCCATGGCGATCAAGACGGAGCATGAGATCATTGGGATCGTCGAGAATATGTCTTATTACGTTTCCAAAAGCACCGGCGAGAAGGAATACGTATTTGGCCGCGGCGGCGGAGCAAGGCTAGCTGAGACGCTGCATGCCGACCTGCTCGCGCAAATTCCGCTAGGTGCGCCGGACAACCATGTATCGGAGCCGGATTTTGCGCCGTCCGTTTACAAAGCGGATACGGAGACAGGCAAGCTCTATCTAGAGCTTGCTGACAGCGTGTTATCCAAATGCGAAGGCTAATCTAATTGCAAAAGCCCGAACAGATGTCCTAAAGCCGTAATGCGCTTCAATACGGGACAAACTGTTCGGGCTCTTTTATTGGCTAAAGTGTTGTAATCGTTAATCCTCCGTATGAGCTACATACCGGAGTCGCTTTGTTCTTCATCAGAACCGGAGTCAGAACCGGAGTCAGAGCCGGAATCATCGCTTTGCTGTTCATCACCGGAACCTTCATCCTTTTTCTTATCGACCTTCTCGTCAGGGTTCGGTTTAAGCTCTTCTTGCACCGCTTTTTTCATTAAATCGAGTACTTCAAGACGGAATAATGGATTTTGCATCGCGTCCTGCATCAAAGACATAACCTCTTTGCGATACTGCGTGCTTTGCAGCACCTCCAGGATCATCTTGTCCATCTCCGGATTTTTCAGCACTTTAATCAAATCGGCTTGGTAAGAGGGGTCCTTAATCAGCTCTTTATGAATTTCTTTGTTTTGCTTATTGACGGATTTTGCGAATTCCCCGGCGAAACGCGGATCAACCATCAATTTTTTGATGACCTTATCGTATTGGGGTGAGATCAGGACATCTTTAACGGCTAAGCGAACCTCTTCTTGGTCTTGGACCGAAAGCAGCTTAGACGTCTGGCCAGAATAGCCGGACATTTGCTGAGATGATTCCTGCAACGCTTTTTGCGCATCCTCCGTTTTGAGGATATCAATTACCATCGACTTCAAATCCTTATAGCTTACCTGCTCGTTACCTCCTGACGGCTCGGCACCACAACCTGCAAGGACAAACATCATTGCTGAGATAACCGACAATAAAGCCCACCGTTTACGCATTCTTCGCATGCTCCTTTCTATGTCAGTACTGCTGTATTCCATAAGGATAATCAAATCGCTCTAAAAGTGATGGATCGTGGTCTTATTATGCGCATTGTTCACCGTATTATCATGGACAATCGTTAGCTTTTTGTTGTGAACGTGGTAAAATAAAGGGTAATACGGAAGCAATTAATAACAGCTGGCGGTAACCGGGTTCATTTCGGGCATTTACGGGGTAATGGATCATTAATTTAGGCTGGACAGCCAACCGTCATAACATTCAGGAGGATAAGGAACGTGAATTTAAAAAAGTGGTTCTTTTTGTTTTGGAGCGGCATGGTAGTCGGGGGGCTGGCTTGCGTGGTCACCGGGGCAATCATGGCTTGGGTTGATCCGGAGTTCGGTTTTTTGGGCTTTAAGGCGGTTGGTTTTAACGCATTGATGATGGCTTTGGTCGGTTTAATGATCGGAGCGTTTAGCCAAATGGGCTTTTTCGCTTATCTAACCTTGAACTATATTGCGCTTAGCGTTTTTGGCAAA
>NZ_CP183886.1:2190000-2202500 GCF_048572955.1 Pristimantibacillus sp. PTI5 | reverse complement strand
GAAACCGTGTGATCTACCCCTGTCCAGGGTGAAGGTGCGGTAACACGCACTGGAGGCCCGAACCCACGCACGTTGAAAAGTGCGGGGATGAGGTGGGGGTAGCGGAGAAATTCCAATCGAACTCGGAGATAGCTGGTTCTCCCCGAAATAGCTTTAGGGCTAGCCTCGAGGAATGAGCGTCGTGGAGGTAGAGCACTGATTGGGTGCGGGGCCCGCCAAGGGTTACCAAGTCCAGTCAAACTCCGAATGCCATAGACGTGCTACTCGGGAGTCAGACAGTGAGTGCTAAGATCCATTGTCAAGAGGGAAACAGCCCAGATCATCAGCTAAGGTCCCCAAGTGTGTGTTAAGTGGGAAAGGATGTGGAGTTGCAAAGACAACCAGGATGTTGGCTTAGAAGCAGCCACCATTTAAAGAGTGCGTAATAGCTCACTGGTCGAGTGACTCTGCGCCGAAAATGTAACGGGGCTAAACACACCACCGAAGCTATGACATGTACCTTTATGGTACTTGGGTAGGGGAGCGTTGAATACGGATTGAAGTTGGACCGTGAGGACTGGTGGACTGTATTCAAGTGAGAATGCCGGTATGAGTAACGAAAAGACAAGTGAGAATCTTGTCCGCCGAAAGCCTAAGGGTTCCTGAGGAAGGCTCGTCCTCTCAGGGTAAGTCGGGACCTAACGCGAGGCCGAAAGGCGTAGTGGATGGACAACAGGTTGAAATTCCTGTACCACCGTAAACCGTTATGAGCAATGGGGTGACACAGAAGGGCAGTGACGCGGGCTGATGGAATAGCCCGTCCAAGCAGTGAGGCTAGTGTGTAGGCAAATCCGCACACTATTAGGCTGGGCTGTGATGGGGAGCGAAAATTATAGTAGCGAAGGTCATGTACTCCGGCTGTCAAGAAAAGCCTCTAGCCAGGTGAAGGTGCCCGTACCGCAAACCGACACAGGTAGGCGAGCAGAGCATGCTAAGGCGCGCGGAAGAACTCTCGTTAAGGAACTCGGCAAAATGACCCCGTAACTTCGGGAGAAGGGGTGCCTCGGTAGGGTTAATAGCCCGAGGGGGCCGCAGTGAAAAGGCCCAAGCGACTGTTTAGCAAAAACACAGGTCTGTGCGAAGCCGTAAGGCGAAGTATACGGGCTGACGCCTGCCCGGTGCTGGAAGGTTAAGGGGAGCGGTTAGGGGTTAAACCCGAAGCTGTGAACCGAAGCCCCAGTAAACGGCGGCCGTAACTATAACGGTCCTAAGGTAGCGAAATTCCTTGTCAGGTAAATTCTGACCCGCACGAATGGCGTAACGACTTGGGCGCTGTCTCAACGAGAGATCCGGTGAAATTTTAATACCTGTGAAGATGCAGGTTACCCGCGACAAGACGGAAAGACCCCATGGAGCTTTACTGTAACTTGATATTGGACTTTGGTACGATCTGTACAGGATAGGTGGGAGCCTGAGAAGCATGAGCGCCAGCTTGTGTGGAGGCGACGTTGGGATACCACCCTGATCGTATCGGAGTTCTAACCTGCTGCCGTGAAACCGGCAGAGGGACCGTGTCAGGTGGACAGTTTGACTGGGGCGGTCGCCTCCTAAAATGTAACGGAGGCGCCCAAAGGTTCCCTCAGAATGGTTGGAAATCATTCGAAGAGTGCAAAGGCATAAGGGAGCTTGACTGCGAGACCTACAAGTCGAGCAGGGACGAAAGTCGGGCTTAGTGATCCGGTGGTACCGAATGGAAGGGCCATCGCTCAACGGATAAAAGCTACCCTGGGGATAACAGGCTTATCTCCCCCAAGAGTCCACATCGACGGGGAGGTTTGGCACCTCGATGTCGGCTCATCGCATCCTGGGGCTGAAGTAGGTCCCAAGGGTTGGGCTGTTCGCCCATTAAAGCGGTACGCGAGCTGGGTTCAGAACGTCGTGAGACAGTTCGGTCCCTATCTGTCGCGGGCGCAGGAAATTTGAGAGGAGCTGTCCTTAGTACGAGAGGACCGGGATGGACGTACCGCTGGTGTACCAGTTGTTCCGCCAGGAGCACCGCTGGGTAGCCAAGTACGGACGGGATAAGCGCTGAAAGCATCTAAGCGTGAAGCCCCCCTCAAGATGAGATTTCCCAGTATGTAAGACCCCTTGAAGACGACGAGGTTGATAGGTTCGGGGTGGAAGCACAGCAATGTGTGCAGCTGACGAATACTAATCGGTCGAGGGCTTATCCTACAAAGTTTGAGAAGCAAACTTACATCGTAAGCATACGCTTAAGTTTGCCCCGGACCCATACATCCGGCAGACAGCAGCTAAAAAGGTTTCAGCAAACCTAATCTTTCGTATCCAGTTTTCAAGGCGCAAATGCTTCATATGTGCCAAGAAACAACCCCACAGCTTGTGGGTTTTATTGTTTTCGCGGAGGCTTAGCTCAGCTGGGAGAGCATCTGCCTTACAAGCAGAGGGTCGGCGGTTCGATCCCGTCAGCCTCCACCATTCTATGAGTCATTAGCTCAGTTGGTAGAGCACCTGACTTTTAATCAGGGTGTCGTAGGTTCGAATCCTACATGACTCACCATTTTTTATTTCATGCGCGTATGGCGGAATTGGCAGACGCACTAGACTTAGGATCTAGCGGGCGACCGTGGGGGTTCAAGTCCCTCTACGCGCATCATAGTTACAACGATTAAAGCCTTGCTCAGCAAGGCTTTTTTTGTATTCTCAGAGCCATAACCTGAATGTTTTTATCGTTTTCTTTTTTTGTCAAAGGGACTCGCTTCGTGTACAATAAAAGCATCCAGGGGAGGCAAGATATGAATTTTTGTGTCATCTTTTTCACCAATATAAGTATACTTATTACTTGTGCCTACCTTTTTAATCTCTTGTTTAAACTTTTGTTTCAGCATGTATCAGACGGCTATAAAAAAGTGTTATTGATAACCATTTTTATTTTTTCGGGCTGGGTGACCATGAAAGTTGGCTTTCAAATAGGTGATGGGCCGGTATTCGATTTACGGGTCGTGCCGATTATATTCGCTACCTTGATGTTCCGGAATCCATGGCATGTGCTGACTATTGGCCTGGGTATTGCTGCAGCTAGGTATGGTGTAAACGGTTTAACGGCCAGCGCAATAACCGGTTCGATAAATATCTTGATCTTGGCCTTTGCTTCGGCGGGGCTCGTCATGCTCTATGTGCGTAAGCCGAATTGGAGTTATCCCTTGAGAGCGACAATCTCACTGTTTAGCATAAATATTTTACAGGTATCCGGCATTGCTGCCTTTGGGTCTGTTTCCCGTGAGCTTTATTTGAAGCAGTATATGCCTTATACCCTACCGTTATCTATTGTTCTAGGCGCTTTTTTTATCTTTATTATTTATGATTTTTATAAGGATCAGCTGCGTGCCGAAGAGCTGAGAAAAAAGAATATTATTCTCGTCGAGCAAAAACTGGAGCTTATCGAGGCTCATCAGGAGCTGGAGTATAAGGCGCTGCAAATTATCAAGTCATCTGAATATAAATCGGATTTCATGTCGAATATGTCGCATGAACTCCGAACGCCGCTAAATAGCATTATTCTGCTATCAGAACTCATTCGTGATAATGAAGGAAACAAGGAACAAAGCGAAAATCGGCAGTATGCGGACATCATCAATTCCTCTAGCCAAGAATTGCTGCGAATCATTAATGATATTTTGGATTTATCCAAAGTGGAAGCAGGTAAATTGGAAATGGACTGGGGCGACATATCGATAGAAGATCTAGCGCAGACGATGTATTATCAGATGGCCCCTATGGCTAACGAGAAAAATTTAAGCATTTCTGTTTCCGTGGCAGAGGAAGTGCCGGCAATGGTGTTCTCTGACGGATTGCGGCTGAGTCAAATTTTAAGAAACCTATTATCTAATGCGGTTAAATTTACGGATAAAGGCAGCGTCAGCTTAGAAGTATATAAGGACCATGACTCGGAATTCCTTGTGTTTGCGGTAAAGGATACGGGTATTGGCATAGACGAGGAATTTCAGAAGCTGGTTTTTGAGGCATTTTTGCAGGAGGACGGCACGATAAAGCGGAAATACGAGGGAACGGGATTAGGCCTGTCCATCAGCCATCAGCTTGCCAGGCTGCTTGGCGGTTCGCTGACACTCAAAAGCATTAAAGGAGTGGGCAGCGAATTCGCACTTCGCCTTCCGATCAAACCTCCGCTAGGGTAGAGCGTCCCCTTGTGGAAGCCGCGGTTTACCGAAAACTCAGGAGGGAAATATGCTCGTTTACGGATGTGATTTTAGCGGGGCAAAGGATCCCAACGGAAAGATTTTTGTAACGGCAGGTTGGTTAGCTGATCATCGTTTAACGATACTGGACGTTAAGGAATGCGAGGACAGGCTCGATTTATTTTATATGATTAAAAATAATCCGGCGCCATGGGGACTTGATTTCCCCTTCTCGATTCCAAGGGAGCATTTGAATGAACATTATCAATCCTCCTGGCCATTTTTTATTCGTGAAGCCTATGGGGATACGCGTATGGCGTTTAAGCAAAAATTCGGCAAGGTGCATAGCGGCAAAAACAACGTCCGGGACTGCAGAGTGACGGATATCGCCGTAAACGGAAAAAGCCCGGTCTCCGAAACGCCAATCAGTATGAACGGCATGGTGTATGGCGGCCGCAAGCTTTTATTTAACCTGCTTAACGACGTATCTATTTACCCCTTTGACAGCTATAGGGAGAATGCATCCCGGTTATACGAGGTTTACCCTAGTCATGGCTGGTCAAAGCTAGGACTAAATCGGGAGGATCAACTTGCGCTGGCCCAGCTCTCCGATGTTTTTAAACGCAGGGTTGATCCCCGTTTTGATATCGAACTGGATTTAGATAAGATACCCAGGCTAACAAGCGGGATTAAGGTCGGCAAGCTGGTCGATCATGCTTCAGATTCTGTGATGGCATGCATAATTTTAACCTACTGCCTATACAGCAGCCCGCTTGATGCGTTTTGGGGAATAAAACCGTCTTTCGCATCGGATGAGGAATGGGCTTGCCGAGGCGAAGAGGGATTGGTCGTAAGATTCGAATAAAATTCAGGACTGTCTTCAGGGCTTGGTTGCTATGCCCTGCGAGGACAGTCCTTTTTTTGAAAATTAAAAAGGAGTCAGGTATGCGGAAGGAGCTTCGGAAGCTCGACCGTAACGGTTGTTCCTTGATCGAGAAGGCTGTCGATGCGCATTGTGGCTTGGCCCCCAAATAAATGCTCTATCCTCTTGCGGGTATGCGATAAGCCAATATGGCGAAGACCAGAGTTTTTCTTCTGGTTTTCTTTATCCCATATGGTCGCAAGCTGCTCTTCTTCAATCCCGATTCCGTCATCTTCGATGCGCAATATAAGCGCCGTGCTGGAGACCGCTGCCGAAATGCGCAGCGTGCCGGGCAGATCCTTTGGGCAAATGCCGTGAAAAATCGCGTTTTCTACAAATGGCTGCAAAAAATTACGAGGAACTAAACATTCATAAGCTTGCTCCTGAACATGCCATTCAACCTCAAACATATCAATGTAGCGAAAGGATTGAATGGCGATATAGTCGCGAAGCAGGTCCAGCTCTTCACGCAAAGGAATCAGAGATTGGACGCCGTCCATTTTGACAGCATCCTGAAGCAGTCGGATAAAAGAGCCGACCATAAGGACAATATCGTCGTTTCCTTGCTTCCGGGCCATATAAATGACGGCATTCAACGTGTTGTAAACAAAATGCGGATTTAATTTGGAGAGTACAAGTTCTAGCTCAAGCTCTCTTTTATCTTTTTCATGGCGGATGGATTCTTCCAAATGCACCTGCAGCTGATTGGTCATGCGATTGAAGCCTTGGCCAAGCTTCTCTAATTCGTCTCCGGTTTTGATATTGACGGAAGTATGCAGCTTGCCGCTTGATACGGCATTCATCGCATGGTAAAGCCGCATAATCGGTCTCGTGATTCGGAAGATGGCAGGCATCATCAGGAGCAGAATTAAAGTCGTGCTGGTAAGCGAGAACACGCCAAGCAAATAGATGACGATTCTACCGCGCTCCATTAACGATGCTTGCGAAATGAAGGTGACCAGCTTCCAGTTAATGCTCTCGAACCGATCTACGAGCATGTACCCTCCTTGGACGGATGAGATGCCGTCCTTCTGCCGCTCGGAAGCAGCTTGTAGGAGCGAAGGGGTGAGCGAAATGCCGGAAGACGGACTATCCTTCTCGTATAGGAGGTATCCCGCATCATTCATCCATAGAACTCCTTCAAAGTCAGCGCTGCCAAAATCGAGCAGCGATTCAAAGCTGCTGTAATCAAGATTAAGAATGAGCTCGCCAATTCTGCGTCCGGGCTGCTCAATATCGGTTACCGTTACGATAAAGCTAATGATCTTGCCTTGCTCTACCGTATTGCTGGTTAGAATCATATCATGCGGCTCCGTAAAGGCATGCTGCTGACCGGACTGGACGAAATTCTGATACCAGTCTTCTTTTAGCCGTTCGCTAAAATATTGATCATTTCGCGCTTCGCTCCAAAAAACGCGGCGATCCGGCAGGAGAAGCGCAAAGCTGCTGACCTCCTTGCGAAGTCCTTTGTTCTCGTCGAGATAATCGAGCGAATCTTGAATGAGGGCAAACTGGCCGAAGGTATCCAGCTGGTCGAAGGTCTTGTAGAAGGATTGCAATTGTTCCGATATGATAAGCGAAAATGAGAATTTGGCAATGTCGTCTGACATGTATTCAAGCTGCCTGACGGTCTGGCTAAGCTTCGTTTCATCCTCGTGAATCATCTGTTTTACTAAAATGGTTTTGTAATAATAAAAGGTAAATGCCGCGGATAACAGGAAGCTGATAATAGCAACAATGATGATCCGTTGGAGAATGACGGACCGCAGGCTTTTCATAAGTGACGGCCTCCATGACGGAATTGATGGGGGAGCATGCCAGTCGTTTTTTTGAATACTTGGCTGAAATGCTGCGGTGAACGATAACCTACCCTTGCGCATACCTCAGTCATTTTCGCATCTTCACGGCTTAGAATAAGCTTGGCCTGATTGATCCGATGCTCCGTCAAATAATCGAGAAAAGTACGTGACAGCTCACGTTTAAACAACTGGTGGAGATAAGAAGGACTAATCCCCGTAGCATGCGATACATCTTCAATGGCAATATCCTCATGGAAATGCTCTTGGATGTGTTTCAGCGCCCGCAGCAGCTTGTTGGATAACCGGTCGTGAGTACCCATTGAGGAAAATAGCTTCCGGAACAGTAGGATATAGCTGTCCATGATATCATCGATGTGATACAAAGGCACTTTATCTGTTAACGGCAAAGGATCGATTTCAGGCAAGCCAAGGGCAGCATTACGTTTATTCAAAAGTCCGCTAAGCGTATGAACGGTTTCGTACAAGCCAGGCAAATTCCAGCGCTGCCCGCCAAGGGAGTGAAATTGGTTTTTGATAGCTTTTTCCATTTTAACGAGATCATTTTGGCCCATGCCTTCGACCAGCATCTCCAGGTACTCATGATGTAAAGCCGATGCGTAGTTTTCGCTGCCAAGCGGCAGCAAAGGGAGATCATCGACACACAGCATCTGCGCATTGCCGCAAAAGACGGCATGCCGGGCGGCAGCCTCGACTCTGCGGAAGGAATCGCGAAGACCTAAGGAATCATGGCATTGGAACGAATAATAAATGGACTTGCTCTGGTTGTTTTGGCGATTCAGGTGGGCTTGAAGAACTGCAACGAGATCTTTAAATGAATCGCGCTGGGTGCAGTCTGCTCTGTTTTTTTGCGAAAACAGGGCTACGAGCTGGGTGCGATTGAGAGCAAATTCGCCGACTAGCTGCCAGGGCGTTGGATCGGACAGCCGGCTTAATTCAGCGAAGCTCCATTTGAGTGATGGAAGCAGCCCTGTCTCCCCGTTGACCGAGGGAACGGCCGAGAAGGGAACGTCTTTTTGGACAAGCAGCATGCCAAACGGTGGAGCAGCGGAGCTATCCACTAATGTAAGGGGAAGTCCGGTACCCGTAATCATCTCCTTCAGTTGATCGGATCGCTGCATCCTTCGCTGGTTTTCGTCGGCTTCCCAGCTTTCCTTCGCTTTGTTCAGCTCGAGCAGCAATTTATTCCGGTCTACCTCATGTTTGATGAGATAGCTGGATACGCTGCCGATGGAAATGGCTTGTCTCGCATAGTCAAAGTCCTCATAGGCGCTCATGACTATGAATTTTACTCCTATTTTCCGCTCGGAAACCGCTCTGATTAGTGCGAGCCCGTCCATGACAGGCATGCGGATATCGACGATCATGATATGAGGGCGAATTTCTTCGCATAGACGCAGGGCGCTTCTGCCGTTTGTTGCGGTTGCCATTATTTCGAAGCCGTATTCGTCCCAAGCCAGAAGGCTTTTTGTATGCTCCAAGGCAATGCGTTCGTCATCTACCAATATGATTTTGTTCATCCGAACCTCCGCTGGATTTGACGTATGCTTGATTATACGTATGGCAGGTACCCCTAAGCAAGAGGAAACGTTGGATAACGACCAAAAGTGTAGGATTGCAATGTTTACGCTTACATTTACAAGCATGTATATTGAAAGCGTAGACAATATAAGTTGACAAGGGAGAGATTATTCGATGCTTATACGATTTTGGACCAAACGGGTTAGTCTTTTGATCACCATCACCATGCTCGTATGTTTGCTTGCGGCCTGCGGTGGAGGCAATGCCGTAAATAACCAGAAAGAGGGCGATACGAACAATAAAGAAAGCGCAGAAGCAGATAACGAGGGAACCGCTGCAAGCAAAGGAAACGAAGATTTAAAGGGGGAGTTCATATTATGGACGTGGGAGCCTGAGCATCCTACGGCGCTGGCTGCCTTCAATGCGAAATATCCAAATATCAAAGTGAAGCGCGTGAACGTTGCCGCGGAGGATATTTCGAAAAAGCTGCAAACGACGATCGCTTCCGGCGGCGAGTTACCGGATGTCGTTAGAATCGAACGAGGACAAAAAGCTAAAATTTTCGATATGGACATTCTTGAGAATCTCGAGGCTGCGCCTTATAATGCCGACAAATCCATTCTGTTCGATTATGATCTCCCGACTTTCTCCGTCGATGATCATCTGGTCGCGATTCCGGACGATATGAGCGTAGCAGGCATTGCCTACATCAAATCGCTCGCGAAACAATATTTCGGAACGGATAATCCGGAGGAAATGGAAGCCATCTTCACGGACTGGGATGTATTTATCGAGAAAGGGAAAGAGGTATTGCAGCAAAGCGGAGGCAAGGTTCAAATGTTTCCGAGCCTCGGCGATGTAAACCAGACGCTTAAAGGGCAGCGCGCAGAACCGTATTTTGACGGGGATAAGCTGAATGCGCCTATGCTTACTAACACAGTGACTGATTTAGTGAAATTTCGGGATTCCGGCATTATAGACAAGCTGGATCAATGGACACCGGCCTGGAATGCGACATTCGGCGGGGAGAAATACATATTCGCGATGTCGCCCGTATGGATGCCGCAATATGTAATCGGGCCGAACGACAAAAAAGATGATCGTTGGGCGTTGATGGTACCTCCAGGCGGCGGCTTTATCAGAGGCGGCTCCTCGCATGGTATTCCAAAAGGCGCTAAAAATGCAGAGTTAGCCTGGAAATGGATTGAATTTACTTCGATGTCGCAGGAAGGCGCGGAAGCTCAAAAAAAGGACGGCGTATTTACGCACTTTAAACAAGCCTATGAGAATGAGTCCTTCACCAACTGGACATGGCGGAATTTCGGCACGCAGGATATTGGCCACAAGTTTTTTGTAGACATTTCGGCGACAACCAAGGATATGGCGGAAAATATCAATGATTTGGTTTTGGACGAAGTGATGAATATCGTGCTTCAGACACTCGTGAAAGACGAAGCCTTCGGCGTGGAGCAAGCAATGGACCGCATTCAAAAAGAATTAAAAGCGAAAGCGCCTAATATCGTCTGGGAGTAAGCGCGGCTAAGCGGATAATGGGAAGAAATTAAGCGGCCCACCGGCCGCTTTTCCTTTCACAACTAGTCTAATAGTCAGGAGTGTAAGCGATGGATGCCGTAAAAAGAAAATGGGTGCCTTACTTTTTCCTCTCACCGTACCTGTTATTTTATTTAGCCTTTGGCCTTATTCCCATGTTATTTTCACTGTATGTCAGTATGACAGACTGGAATGGGATCGGCGAGAAAACCTTTGTCGGTTTGGATAACTATAAGTTCCTGTTTAATCCCGATTCTTATTTTTTTAAATCAGTCGGAAATACGCTGCTGTTTGTTGCGTTTACGCTTCCGCTTCAAATCCTATTCGGGCTTGTCATTGCATCGCTTCTATACAGCCGTTGGGTAAAGTGGAAGGGTTTCTTTCAATTGGTTAATTTTCTTCCATATATCGTTACGCCCGTTGCGGTGGGTTTGATGTTCAACCTACTGTTTGATTGGCAAGCAGGTTTTATTAACAAAATCCTGATACAGCTCGGTTTGATTGATGAAGGGATCTATTGGCTGGGAGATCCGCTGTATGCCCGATTCGTCATTATTATCATGCTTTTCTGGAAAGGCTTTGGCTACACGATGATTTTCTACCTTGCCGGCCTTGCGAACATACCGAAGGATCTAAACGAAGCCGCGCAGGTTGACGGGGCCAACGGATACCGGACATTTATGTCCATTACGCTGCCGCTTCTTAAGCCGGTCACCGTATTTATTGTCATCACCGGAATCATTGGGGGCTTCCAGCTGCTAGAGGAGCCGATGCTGCTGCTCGGAGGCGCGGGAATGGGCTCGAGCACGGCTGTCATCGGCGGTCCGGACCGTTGCTGCTTAACGACCGTTTGGAATATGTATGATACCGCCTACGGCAGCATGACCAGATATGGGCTTGGGGCGGCAATAGCTTACGGTTTATGTTTCATTATCGCTTTCTTCTCATTCATTGGCGCAAGATTTTATAGGGGGGAACAGGAATGAGCCAAACCGCTAGAACGACGCTCGCTACGACGGCAATTGCCCTTCTTTCTATATTCGCTTTGCTGCCCTTCTATATCATGATCATAATGGGAACATATCAAAACGAAGATTTATTTACCAAAATCGTTCTGGTGCCGGGCACCTACTTACTTGAAAATTTAAAAACAGTGGCAGCAAGCCGGTTCGATCTCGTTTACTGGAACAGCATTATCGTTTCACTGGTTAGCACGGTATTTTCGGTTTTGGTCAGCGCTTTTGCAGGCTTTGCTTTCGCGAAGCATGAATTTAAGCACAAGAGCAAGATTTTTGCCGCGGTGCTGCTTACGATGATGATCCCCGGACAACTTGGATTGGTTGCCTACGTTATTGAGATGCGCTATCTAAGCTTGTCGGGCACGCTGCTGCCGCTCATCCTGCCTTGGGTGGCCAATGCATTCGGCGTATATTGGATGACCCAGTTTATCAAAAGCGCGGTACCGACCGAGGTGCTCGAGAGCGCGCGAATAGACGGCTGCTCGGATATCGGCGTATTTTTCCGGATTGTGGTTGCTTTTATTTATCCGGCGATCACGACGCTCTCGCTGCTTGTATTCTTATGGTCATGGAACAATTACCTGCTCCCGCTGATCATCGTCAATAAGCCGGAGCTGTACACGATTCCGCTAGGCATTACGGCGCTTGGGGATGCGTACCGCACAGATCTGGCCGCTCAAATATTAGGTCTGACGCTAGGGACGATCCCGGTGCTTGTCTTATTCGCCATAGGCTCAAAAAGCTTCATCCGCGGGCTGACGGCTGGCTCCGTTAAGGGATAGGATAGAGCAGATAAAAAAAGCAGCACTTTCCTCCTAAAGAAGATTGTGCTGCTTTGTGGTTTCTATTGGCTATCGCCCATACCCGTATAAACAAGAACCGCATCCCTTAAAAAAACCGCCGCGCCCGGTTGATGCTTATCGTAGTACGCGGTGAACCTTTCGTCGTCCACGTACATTTGGGCAATGCCCGCATGCGCTTCCTTGCTGTAATGCCCCCAATAAAAGCTGAGCCATTGGCGGTGCAAATCGGCAGCCTTCTGCGCCAATTCGCCGGCAGGATCGCCTGTCGCATAAGCCTCTACCAGCACGCTTATGATTTCGGCGCCTAATTTCTCGATCTCCGTATGCTGCTCCTGCGTCATGTTTTTAACGATCTGATTGGAGCGCTCGACTTGCTCGTCCCCGTATTTTTCTCTGATCTCTTTGCCGTACTTTTGTTCGTTCTCATCCAGCATCTGTTTTTTGAAGCCTTCGAATTTCTCTTTGTCCGTCATCGTGATTCTCCCTTCGTTTTGGGCTATTGTTTTGTCGACATTAGCGATCAGCAGATCCAGCTGCTGTCTCTTCTCAAGCAGCTTCAGCCGGTGCTCGCGCAGCGCGTTTTTTCCGTCAAAGGCAGGAGCCGTTATCATCATTTTGATTTCCTCGAGGCCTACGCCAAGCTCTTTATAAAATAAAATCTGCTGCAGCCTGTC